>RGUG01000048.1 GCA_010027915.1 bacterium
GTCTTTCCTCGCGCCATTCCCCACCATCCCAACTACCCGACGCTGACCCCGTCTCCCGATACCTGCCTACAATTTGCATTGGACCTGTCACCCACCCTCACCTTGGGTCCCGATTACCCCTTCCCATCCGGGCTACTGCCTCATCGCGCATTGGCGGATCAACGCTAAAGAAACACCCTTTCCCGTCCCCTACCTGTTACCCTTCTCCAGCCTTTTGCTTTCCAAAGGGTTGCCGCTGTGTACCCTGACCCATCGCAATGAGGGGCACGCCCCCCCCCTTGCCATTTGCTTGCCTAGACCCATGGGATTCGTTAGTATGACCCTATGATAGCGAAGATCAGTGTGATCATGGGGGTATTTAACCAACGGGGGGTGATTCAAAAGGTCATTGAAGCGTATCGGGACCAAACCCTGCCCATGTCCGATTTCGAACTGATCGTGGTCGACTCGGGCTCGACTGATGGGTCCATCGAATGGTTGCAATCGGCCACCATGCCGTTTGCGATGCATGTGAAGGTGGTAGAAAACCGAGGCAAGGCCGCCGCCCGAAATCATGCCGCCCAACTGGTTCAATCCCCCCTCTTGGTCATCACTGATGCGGACATGATCCCCCACCCTGATTTTTTAAAAGCCCATTGGATGGCGCATGCGTCATCTCATCAACCGACCTGCTTTGAAGGCCTTACCTATAATATGGACCATTTGCATTGGCCGCCTCAGCCCGACTACATCGAGCCGTATATCACCCGTCACCTTACCGCCCGTGAGGCATTGGGCTGGTATTATTTTCTCACAGGGAATGTGTCGATGCCGGTTACCTTGTTTCATGACATGGGGGGCTTTGATGAGCAATTTACCGGCTATGGGTGGGAAGATTTGGAATTGGGGTACCGCCTTAGCCAACGAACCGTTCCCTTATTGTATTTACCCGGGGCCATTAATTATCACTATCATGTGGTGACCCATGATGATGCCCACCTACGCAATATTGCCAAGGGTGAATCGGCCCGTCTGTTTTTAGCCAAACATCCTCAATTAAAATGGTTTTTGGGGTTAAATCCGGTATCACGATTGGTGTACCGTTGGTTATCCCCCCCTGGGCGGTGCCTGTCGTGGTTGACTCAACACCGTGCCGTACCTGGCTGGCAAGGCCAATTTGCTTCATGGGTTCTGGGTGAATACCATTATTTATCGGGCATTTTAGGTGATACGACCACCCAAACCATGTTGCGCAACATGGCCCCACCGGCGTCATCTTAACCGACCTTGATGATCACCAGATTGCTGCGACCATGCACCTGCCCACCCCCTGATGGTTATATCAGGATTTCCGTGGGGGCTCCCTACCGTTTCATAATCCATCGGATATGATACACTCTTGGCAAATTGATACAAGGCAGGTTCCACGATGCATCCTTACCGAACCCATCATTGCAATGACTTAAGACCCCAGCATATCGGCCAGTCGGTCCGTTTATCCGGATGGGTGCATACCAAACGAGACCATGGGGGCTTGTTGTTTATTGACCTTCGGGATCACCACGGCATCACCCAGTGCGTGATTGATGCCACCTTACAACCCGATGTCATCACCGTGGCCACCCCCGTCCGCACCGAGTCGGTGGTCACCATCACTGGCACGGTTGTGGCCCGTGATGAGGCCGCCCAAAACCCCAAGTTGGCCACGGGAGCCATCGAGGTTTCCGTCACCCATCTGCATGTCGAATCGCTGGCCGATGTGATGCCGTTTCAGATTCATGATGAGGCCGATCCGGTATCTGAAGAATTACGCTTAACGTATCGATTTTTGGATTTAAGGCGAACCCGGGTCCACCGCAATATGCAATTGCGAAGCCAGGTGATTAGCAGCCTTCGACAGGCCATGACGGCACGGGGCTTCCTTGAGATTCAGACCCCTATTTTGACGGCCTCTTCACCAGAAGGGGCCCGTGATTATGTGGTGCCCTCGCGCAATTATCCTGGGCGTTTTTATGCGCTTCCGCAAGCCCCTCAATTGTTTAAGCAATTGTTGATGGTGTCAGGCTTCGATCGGTATTTTCAGATTGCCCCCTGCTTTCGTGATGAGGACTTGCGTGCCGATCGTTCACCTGAATTTTATCAGTTGGATGTTGAAATGGCGTTTGTTACCCAAGAGGATGTCTTTGCGACCATTCAACCCGTGATCCTGTCTTTATTTGAAGAATGGGGGTGTTGGCCGGTCACCCCCGAGGTTCTCCGTATTCCGTATCAAGACGCCTTGTTAGCGTATGGCACCGACAAACCCGATTTACGGAATCCATTGCGTATTCAAGATGTCACCAAGGCGTTTCAAGGGTCGGGGTTTTCTATTTTTGCTTCTGCGATTGACACCGGCTCGGTCATTCGTGCCATTCCGGCACCTGGCGGTTCCCATCGTCCCCGCTCCTTTTTTGATGGCATGATCGCCTATGCCCAACAGCAAGGGGCCCAAGGGCTGGCTTACATTCAATGGGATGCTGATGGGGTGGCCAAAGGCCCCGTGGCCAAACATCTCTCGGATGACCGAGTGGTCGCCATCCGCCAGGCCCTGTCATTGGGCAACGGCGATGCGGTCTTTTTTACCTGTGGCACGCCCGACGAAGCCTCACGATTGGCGGGTCTGGTTCGCCTTCAGGTGGGTACCTTGTTGGCGTTATCAGAGACCCATACCTATCGTTTTGCCTGGATTGTGGATTTTCCGATGTATGAACGGGATTCCCGTACCGGTGACATTGGGTTTTCTCACAACCCATTTTCAATGCCCCAAGGGGGACTCGAGGCGTTGCTCACCCAAGACCCGCTGTCTATTCGAGCGTATCAGTATGACTTGGTATGCAATGGCGTCGAGTTGTGTTCGGGGGCCATTCGTAACCATCGGCCCGACGTCATGATCAAAGCCTTCGAGATTGCCGGTTATGGCCCCGATGTCGTGGCCTCACGGTTTGGGGCACTATTACAGGCCTTTCGTTATGGGGCCCCGCCCCACGGTGGACTGGCCCCGGGCATTGACCGCATGGTGATGCTGTTGGCCGATGAACCCAATATACGCGAGGTCATTCCCTTTCCAATGAACGGCAAGGCCCAAGATTTACTCATGAAAGCCCCAGCCCCTATCCCGGACACCCATCTAAAAGAATTGGGGTTACAGCCCATTCCGTCCTCGGACTCATGACCTTCTTAAGCGTTTTATAACCCACAGGCACTACCGGTTACCCTCTGCCAGGTTCGTGGGGAGGGGGTACTCATCACCACTGTCCACCATGAGACAACCAATTGCCATCTCTTTCCACGCCTCCTTACGACTCCTATCTCCCCCATTATTGATGTCTGAAGACGGTGTATGGTGGGTTGCTAAGACGGTCTCAAAAAACGTGAGCAACGCATCTTGAGTGTATTTCCCATTCAACTGAGACTGATCCAATGCCACCCATGCCGAGTTCGGGACAGTATAATCCCGCCCACATGCTTGGTCTTTTACCTCACAATAAGAGAGTCTCGGACTCAACAGGTTTCGATGTAAGGTGATCGTCCCCGTCGTCGTGTCGCACCGGATTTGTTCCCATCCATGAGGGGGTGCTGTCACAAGAGAGAGTTTAGTTTCGTGATGACGAATCGCCGGCTTTTCCGGTAGAACGCAGTGGGAAGTCTCGATGATTACCTCCACTGTTCGAATATTCTTTTCAGGGGGTATCACGCCTTTTTCCTGGGCCAATTGCTTGATCCAATCCTTAGGATCAACCTGACAGGCTGGGAAATGGTCACAATCAAGGATTGAGGTATTTTTGATTAAGGCCTGTCGTAGGTCCGGTTTGCAATCAGAAAGCGGCGTAATGTGAAGGGTGCCCTGATCATATGTCAATCTCAAACCCAATCTCTGATGCCGAGTCACGACAGGGGCATTGCCCGTTGAGGAGGCGGTGTGGAAATTCACTGTTGGGGCGGCCGACAGGGGGCTGCTTGAGCGACTAAAAGGGTGGTCTTCTGGTATCCAATGCTTATCTGACGGCTTATCTGACGTTTGACGGGGTACACACGTTGGGCCTGGCACCTGTTTTTGGGTGGGCTGCGGCCCCATGATTCCATTTAAAAATGTCGTCAAAATACAACGATTACTAAGAGACCCAGACTGCTGAAAAGTGTTTGGAACATGTGGACTTGAGCCACACCGTGGCGTCACCATGGATGGCTCACATTCATCATGAATGGCTGATGTTGATGGGGTTCCATTCGGTTCCCTTTCGATTGGTCTGGCTCAACACGATTCCTTTATTCAAGGACACGGGACTGTATCATACCCACACCCACACTTCTGTACAAATCAAACGATTGTCAGCTATTGTGATCGGAGCCCTTGATGTCGGATGGCCACTAGCATGCCGTCCCCTACTTGACAGGCCCTGCCTCATCCATTATCACTGGCCTGTGTTCACCCGTCGCCGTCTTGTATCGTGTGTGTGTCCCTTTCTCATCGGGGCCATCGGATTGCTGGTGTTACCCCTTTCTATGGGGGGATGTCAGCCTCATCCGGTCTCTTTGCCGTCTCCCCTCCCCCCTGCCGAAGCGGGCGAGTGGCAGGCGGGCCCCTACCAGCTGTTACTGACCCCCCATCATACCTTTACCCTCTCGCAGGATGGGGTGATCCAAATGGGGGGAACCTATGATGTGTCTGATCGGCACATCACCTTTCAGCATGATGCCCAATGGGCCGGCCAGCATTGTGGACTGGCCGGGGTCTATCGTATGATCATCAATGCCAAGGGGATGACCCTGCAGCGTTTTTTGGATGACGCCTGTGAGAATCGGGTTGGTTTACTTGAACGGTTATGGTCTAAATCTGGCCAATAAAAGGAGTCGTCATGCAGCACAGTATATGGGAATGGGTACTCTTCAATGGGTTTGTCCTGGCCATGCTGGCACTGGATTTGGGGGTATTCAATCGCAAAGCCCACGTCATTTCATTTAAAGAAGCCGTCACATGGTCGGTGGTGTGGATTGCCATTGCGGTGGCCTTTGGCCTGGGGGTCGGGGTCATATTCAACCACACACTGGCGATGGAATTTTTTGCGGGCTATACCCTTGAAAAAGCCTTGTCGGTGGACAATATTTTTGTGATTCTGCTTATTTTTACCTCTTTTAAAGTCCCTAGCATGTACCAACACCGGGTACTCTTTTGGGGCATTATTGGGGCCCTGGTCATGAGAGGCCTCTTTATTTGGGGCGGTATATCGTTGATTCAAACCTTCCATTGGATCATTTATGTCTTTGGCGCTTTTTTGGTCTTCACGGCCCTCAAAATGGCCATTGTGAATGAAAAAGAACAGGACGTGCACGATAGCAAGGTACTGGCCTTGTTACGGCGGGTAATCCCGGTGAGTCCTGATTATCGCACGCTAACCGCCACCCCGTTATTTGCCGTGTTGTTGTTGGTTGAAAGCACCGACTTGATTTTTGCCGTGGATTCCATTCCCGCTATTTTGGCGGTCTCTCGTGACCCCTTTATCGTGTACACCTCCAATGTCTTTGCCATTCTGGGATTGCGGTCTTTGTATTTTGCATTGGCTGGTTTTGTGGATCGTTTTTATTACCTCAAATATGCCTTGTCGATTATTTTGGGGTTTGTAGGGGTCAAAATGATCGTGTCGGGTGTATACAAAGTGCCCATTTCATGGTCACTTGGGTTTATTTTTTCGGTGTTGGTCCTCTCCGTGGTCGCCAGTTTTATCAAAACCAGGCCATCGTCTTCTTAGTACCACCCCGTGACACCCCCCCCCGGTTGGCGTGCCGATCTGTATCCACCTGAGCTGATCGCCGACCGGTGTGTGGCCCGCGTGGTGGATCAATCCAAGCATTATTATTGGGTCGATACCGGCGATGGCCCCACCCAAGCCAAAATAGCAGGTCGCTTGTTGTACCAGATGAACTCCGAAGCCGACTTGCCCGTGGTGGGTGATTGGGTCATCATCGACCCATTACCCCCTCCGTTTCATCGCATTCAATCCCTGTTGCCCCGTTACAGTAAAGTATCGAGAAAAGTGGTAGGCAAACGGCATGTGGAAGATGTCCTGGTCAGCAACATTGACCAATTGCTGGTGGTACATGGGGCCGATGATACGTTTAATATCCGCCGACTGGAGCGTTTTGTGGCCTTGGCCAAAGAAACAGGGGTCGACACCGCCATCATGTTATCTAAAATCGATCAGACCACCCGGCTTCCTGAACTGCTTCATACCATTCGTTCCGCTTGTGCCAATACCCCCTTGTTCCCCACCAGTCTGATCACCCATGAGGGGGTCCCCGACGTGACCGCCTGGTTCAAACCCCACCATACCAGTGTGATGATTGGCCCATCGGGTGTTGGCAAAACCACGCTCATGAATGCCCTTACCAGCCAAACGATGCCCGTATCATTGGTCAATCCCAAACACCACAAAGGAATGCATACCACCACCCGTCGACAGTTGTTTCAATTGTCACATACCCCGGCGTTTTTAATTGATACCCCCGGTATTCGCGAAATTCAAGTATGGGACATTGGCATGGGATTGGATGATGCGTTTTCAGACATTTATGAGTGGGCCCAACACTGCCAATTTGGTGATTGTACCCATGATACCGAACCGGGCTGTGCCGTCAAACACGCCGTTCAAACGGGGCAGTTGGCCCCCGATCGACTGGGGCATTATCAAAAATTACGAACCGAACAAGCCGCCACCCATCGTCGGTCCCACGGGCACGCCACGCCCCGTGATGCCCATCGGTTTTTAGACAAACAAAAAAAAGGCAGCAACCAATCCCGATAATGCCGTCTCGGTTTTAAATTGCCAACCCGTCGTTTGCATGGTTAAGTATACCTATGTTGCGTGGTTGGTGTCAGCGTCGTCCCTTTAGAATAGGCTGTGTTGGAAGTGGATTGGGTTGGCTAAACCTGATCGTTTTGATCGTGGGGCTGTTTCCTTCGGGCCTTGGTGCCACCCCTCAGCCCGACACATTGTCCGTGGCCCTTCATCGGTTTATTGCATCCAAAAACCCCCGCTTGTCTGACGAAAACCGACACACCATGGTGACCCATCTCATCACAGAAAGCCATGCCCATCGGATCGATCCGACCTTGGTTGCCGCCATTATCGCGGTTGAATCTCAGTTTAATCCCAAGGCTTCTCACAATGGGGCCATGGGATTGGGACAATTGATGGGGGGAACCGCCCGGCGTTTGGGGGTACGCGACCCCTTTTCGATCCCAGATAACCTCTCGGGCACCATTCGCTACACCGCCCAAGCCGCCCAACGGTTTGCCCAGTCCCCTCACGCCCTCGAATTGACTCTGGCGGCTTACTTATTGGGGACCGTTACTGCCACTCACCCCGACCGCTTGCCATTGCGTGCACTGCGCTACATTGAACAAGTCAAAGCCCAACAACGCATCTTGCGTCAGCAGCTGGAAACAGGCCCATAACCCATCCTCCATATTGGAATTATATGCTACACTGCCCGATGTGAGGATATCGCCTTGCATCCTATTGACTCAAGCATCCTAATTTACCCAAGGAGTTTATATGACCACCCATCTCATATCCCCCCTTTCCCCTTCCATCTCGTTGTCTGATATTGAATCGTTGTTAGGAGATAACGCCGCTTACCTCTTATCCCACCAATGCACCACCATTTCGTCTGACCTTCTTCACTTGCCGGGTCCTGATTGGGTCGATCGCATTTTTGCCATTTCCAATCGCAACCACCGGGTGCTTCGCAGCTTACAAACCCTTTTGTCTCATGGGCGTTTGGCCGGTACCGGATACCTTAGCATTCTGCCGGTTGACCAGGGTATTGAGCATTCGGCGGGGGCTTCGTTTGCGCCCAATCCCATCTATTTCGATTCGGAAGCCATCGTTCAGTTGGCCATTGAAGGGGGATGCAATGCCGTGGCGTCTACCTTGGGGGTGTTGGGCAGTGTCTCTAGAAAATATGCCCACAAAATCCCATTTATTTTAAAAGTGAATCACAATGAATTGTTAAGTTACCCCAATCGTTTTGATCAGATTGCCTTTGCCTCCATCCAACAAGCCCATGACATGGGCTGTATTGGGGTGGGTGCCACTGTTTACTTTGGGTCACCCGAAAGCCATCGCCAACTGATTGAAACCGCTAGGGCCTTTGAAATGGCCCATGAATTGGGCATGGTGACCATTTTGTGGTGTTACCTTCGCAATGAAGCGTTTA
>RGUG01000049.1 GCA_010027915.1 bacterium
GGTTCCGACAGCGACTTCGGCAGCTGACCCGTCGGGATGATCGCAAAGTGATCGCTAACCTTGGCGTTGTTGAAGATGCGCTTGTTCGGCCGGACCCAGCCCTCCTGGAGGATCTTCCCGGCATGGGAAAGACCACACTCGCAAAGACTCTGGCCCGCCTACTCGGCTTAAGTTTCAACAGGGTGCAATTCACGAGTGATCTGCTCCCGTCTGATTTACTTGGATTTTCTCTCTTCTCGGAAAAAACCGGCCAAATGGGCCACTCACGCTGATTTCATCGTGTAACGCTCCGCTTTCGGTGACCCAATCAATATGCATCTGACGACCCCGAATGATGATGTCACGCCATTGAATGCTGACATCATCCGAAAAAAACGAGGTAGTGGGCGTGCTACTCACAACAGGGGCGGTAAGGAGGAGGTTGGGTTCACTATCGATGGGGTCATCGGATTGACTGGCACCCGCTAATGACCCCTCGCTTTGGGCGTGGATGATCACCCCCATCCCCACGAGGAACAGACCCCAGCATAGCCGTATCAGTCCTCTGATGAATGGGTTACACAACGTGAAGGGGTAAAAAAGAAAACGAAGACTCAAATTGCATCACATAATCGGTTAATGGCACCAGATAGTGACACCGACTTTTTAATAGTGGGGCTGTTTCGATGGTATGAACGGATTGCCAGTGCCTCATGGCCCCTTCCATGTCACCTAGTTGCTGGTGGATATCACCCAAATTAATGCCCATGACCGGGTGTTGGGGGTATAAAGTGATGGCTTTTTCTAGTGCCGATTTGGCGTCGCCCCATTGGGATTGGCCCATCCAACACAACCCTTTAAACAAGGACAACAAGGGGTCATGTTGCAAGGGAAGGGGAGGGGTTAACACCGAAAGGGCTTGTTCCCATTGGTGTTGCAATAAATACAGGACGCTTAAATTATAATACGCCGTGCTAAACCCAGGGTCCATTTGAAGGGCCAACTTGAATTCGCTTTCCGCCGCTTGATAATGCCCGTTCATGACATACGAGACCCCTTTGTTGTTGTGGGGATGCGATAGCGTGAGGGGCCCCTTACTGGCTTCATCCAATAGGAGCGGAATCATTTTGCCCCCTTGCATGATGCACCCCAATAAGTACGTGGACCCACCCATGGCGATGGCATCCCCTTTGCACCCCATCATACCCAGATGGCGTTGGCACAAGCCTCGTACCGCATCCAACAAGGGGTGAGGGGGGCTTCCATGGGGTGTTAATTGCAAGGCTTGTGCATAGTGTCCCATTAGGACCTGGCACAAGGCTTTTAAGGGGGCACTTTCGACACTGTCGTCATGCTGATTGATGGTGTCATAGGCCAAGTGATACGCTTCTTTCATCAGATACAGCCGACCAATCGAGAGATAACAGGTGGGGGGATGTTCGGCGATTTGACGGTCCACCCACCGCCATTTGAAGGTGCGTAAATACCGATGAACCTCGGTGTCATAGGGATGGGTGTTAAGGTGTGCCAACAACGATGCATCGGCCTGATCATGTTGGCTCAACGCATCCAGGGCCGATGCTTTGAGTAGCGTGGCACCGGTATCATAGGCGGGGTCTTTGATAAGGGAAGCCGATTCAATGGCTTTTTGGTAATGACGGGCATGAAGCCATAGCCTCCCTTTCACCCATTCTGCTTCGGTGGCATGGGCGGGTGCGTGGGCTTGGATGATGGTTAACTGTTCAATCATGGGTTGGCAATCGGGATGCTCATAATGGGACATGCTGGCAAGGTGAGACAACGCTTGGGTATGGTTTTCTTGGCGCAAGGACAAGTCACACAACAATTGGTGGGCCATCATTTGGGCGGGGTACAGCTGTATGACCGTGTGGGCGATGTCCATGACGTCAGGCCAGTAGGACGCATCGCCGTTTGCGACCACTTGTTGCAAGGTGTCCATCGCATCAGAATAGGAATGGGTAGCGACCAAGGCATGGGCCTTCACCAGTTGAATGGGAATTGAGTCAGGAAACACGCCCAGGGCGTCTTGTAACAATCCCAACAACGGTACAGCTTGATCGGGGTGCCAAGTAAGCCATTCTTTGGCCCGTTCGACCACGGCGTTTGGTTGACTAATGGTGGCATGCAATTGAATCAATGCGGTCAACAATGCCAAATGATTGGGCAATTGTTTGCGCAACCCATTCAATTGCTCGACCACAGTCGCAGTGTGCAGCGGGGCCACTTGGGTGAGGCCCATCCATTCTTGAATGGCCTCATCATAGCGACCGGCTTTGGTGAGTAAATTGGCCACTGTTGCCCGGTAATGAGGGGCGTGGGGATGATGGATCACCAACCGCTGAAACAAGTGAATGGCCTTGTTGTAATCCATTCGTCGAAGGTAAATCCGGGCCAGCAAATCGGTAATAATGGGATCAAAATTTTGTGAGGCAAGTCCCCGTTCTAAAATATCTTCTAAACCTGACACATCAGGGTTGCGGTGCCAAATTTTACCCAGTAGTTCATACCCACGGGTTTCAAATCGATGGGTGTCTAGGGCCTCATCTAATTCCATGAGGGCATCGGTATAATACCCTCCCATGATGAGTAATGAGGCAATCCCCAATTGTAAGTCTAAGGGGTCATCTTGTTGGATGCTCAGGCGGGTTAATTGGGTCACCATGGTAGGAATCAGGGAAGGGATATCTTTGGCAACGCCAGTTAAGATGGCCATGGCACCGTGCACATCATGAGAGGCCAGGTGTTGCCATGCGATTTGAATCATAGGATGACGGGTATGATGCCATGACATGGGATTACAGTCTGATGCGATACAAGATGCTCGCAGTGGCCCCACACGCCATCAAAAAGGGGCTTCCCCAGGCAGCCAGAGCGGGTGATATCGCCCCACTTTTTCCGAGTGATCGCAAAATAGCCAACATCACGTAATATAACAACACCGCCATCACGGCTACTCCCACGGCTTTCATGATATCGCGCCATTCTTTGGGATTTCCCAAAAAAGAAAGGCAACACGCAATGCCCACCAGGGCCAATACCATACAGGCAGCCGGAATGCTTTGTTTGAGCCCACGCTCCACTTGCAAGGCATGGGTGGGTTGCCCACGAGCGGCTAGTAGGGTGATTTGGTGGGCCAATTCAGCCGAATCCATTTCAGAAGGGGCTTTGTTGTCTTGATAAAATACCCCCAATGATTGCACAATCCGAATGGATAATTCATTAAATTGGGTGCTCGATATCAACTGCCCTTGAGGGTCAAAATCAAACAGAGACCCATTAAACAATCGCCATTTTTGATTTCCCCATCGCCCGGTTTGGGCCATCACCACACGCAGCGACGGTTGGGACTGATCCAAAATGGTCATCCCTTGCATGACGCCGGTATCGCGGTTGATCCGTTGAATGTAAAAAAAGCGATTTTCAGACCCAGTAAACACCACCTTTTCTGCAATCTGAGGGGGTGGTTTTCGCTCAATTTCACGTTGAATCAGTTGATTGGACTTGTAATTGAGCAATGGAATCACGGACTCATTAAGTGTGTAACACACCCCCCATGTTAGGCACCCCCACAATAAAAAAGGACGAATCATCATACCCGTTGAAACCCCTGCCAACCGAATGACCATCCATTCGTTGTCCTTGTTCATGCGAATCATCGCCAACATAATGGCAAACAAGCCACATACGGGTGCAAACACCACCATCACAGCAGGTAATTTGAAGGCCATCAACTTGATGACAATCCAAACCGATATCCCCGATAAGACGGACAGATCAACCAAATAAAACAAAATATCCACCGCACTTACGACCGCAAAAGAAGCCAAAGCCACCAAGGAAGGCCCTAATAAATCCTTGGCGACCTGCCAATCATAACGGGTTAAACCCAATCGCCCACCCATCGTGAAGGGTTAGGTATCCTCCGAACGCTGCTGTTGGACGGTTCGCCGCTGGGCGGCCTTAAAACGACGTTTCTTTTCTTCGGACGGTTTTTCGTAATACTCTCTTTTTTTTAGTTCTTGTAAGATGCCTTCGGTTTTAATTTTCCGCTTGAATTTTCTTAAGACCGAATCAATGGATTCCCCAGGACGCTTTTCTTGCATGACCATCGTACGTAACTCCTTATGCTATCCAGGCGGCCAAGTCATTGGCCGACCACCTAATAAATGAAAATGAACATGAAACACAGACTGACCACCATCTTTTCCACTGTTGGTTACCACCCTAAACCCTGAGTCAGTCACTTGATAGTGTTGTGCCAACACCACACAGGCATCCACCAGTGCGGCAGACAGAGCAGGTTGACGATACAACGAACCCAATGACTCATGATGCGTTTTGGGTATGACCAAGACGTGGACTGGTGCTTGGGGTGTCATATCCTCAAATGCCAAGACCATATCGTCTTCATAAACGCGCTCTGCCGGTATTTCACCACGAACAATCCGACAAAACAAACAGTCACCCATCAAAACGCCTCAATTCACACAGGATCTGGAACAGGAAAACCGAGCAAAAGACTATTGATACAAAGCCTATAATTCAAATTATAGCGTACCCTATTGCGATTATGGAATAGGTGGATCATGATGGGGGCATAAACAGACAAATAGTGGGGGTCAGATTCGATGATGGCCAACACTTCAACCATCCATTTATCCATGATCAGACCCAAGTCAGGTTTGGTTTGTCCCATTTGATTGGCCCATGCCAAACGGTCGGGCAGTGACAATCTTAACATGTCTTGAATCAGGGGGATGTCAGGAAACTCGTTGGATGATAAAGCCTGAAACCCTACCCATCCTGCGGCACGCCAATGGGGTGGCACTTGTGTGTTTTGGGATAACAAGGTTGCCAGATGGTCATAGGGCATGGGGGCACAAGGTAGACAGACGCAACGGGATAAGATGGTGGGCAATACATGATCAGGGGAAGGGGCCGTTAAGATAAATACCATGCCAGTGGCAGGAGATTCGAGTGTTTTGAGTAAGGCATTGGCGGCTTGATCCGTGGCATGATGAAAACCACTTAAGACAATGGTTCGTAAGCCAGAAGATAAGGGGCCAAAGGCCGCCTCTGATTGAATATCTCGGATGGTATCAACTTTGTATTGAGGGCTTGGATGGTATACCACGTGGTCTACCCACGTACCGTTTTGTATGCGTTGGCAAGGCACACAATGACCACAAGGACGTGGCGTGCCGCTACAATGCAGTCCTTGTGCCAACCGATTCGCCGCACCCATTGGGTTGGCATGCACCGGACCAGTGAGCAAATAAGCATGAACCGATGGGTTGGCCAATAGGCGGTCCACCACCCATTGGGTTCGATCCATCATTTAGTGAATAATACCCACAATGGCGGACGTGATGAGCCCTAATAACAACCAATTGAAATGGTCGTTGCTTTGTTTTTGTAATCGAACATTATCGCTGGCTAAGGCTTGCACTTGCTGCTCAAGTGTCACAACGCGATCGGTTAAGCGTGACACATCGGTATGCAAGACGGTTTGTTCAGTGGAAAGACGGGTGTGAGAAGTGGCCAAATCGGACGTGGTTTGGGTGGTAGATACGGTATGAGACTTAAAGGTTTTGGCCAAGTTTAATAATTCTTGTATTTGAACACGGGTTAACTCATTGTTGGCATCGGTATCTAACAGTTGATCCAAAATACTGGCCAGCTCTTTTCTTGTAACGGCGGTATCGGGTAAAAATTGGTTGGAAGGATTTAATCGAAAATAACCTTGTCGCAACGATTGGGTGATGGCCCCAAAAGAAGGGTCTTTGGGGGAGACGTCGGATACGGTGGTGACGGATGATAATTGGGCATGGGCAACGCCAGAAAGAATCAAGGCTGCCATGATGATGGGGGTAAGTTTGCTCATTGTAAGTCCTCCGCTACTACTGTGATGTGGGTGTCGCTGACTGACCCATCCGCATGGGTGACACGAATGGTGACCATGCCAGGTTTAACCGCTTGAAAATGCCATCGAAAAATCGACGGGAAAACCCCCTCAGGAATCAAGAGGCCGTCCAATTGAAACGGTGGATTGACCGATGCCCAGGTATCGGCATTGACCCAAGGGTCCAGTGACAAGCGAACCCCACGAATGGCATCCCCTTCCACATCGAGTCGTCCCATGGGTTGTCGGGTATGCAGGGCATATACCCTGATAAACCCGTATGATCGAACCGACAGGGTGGGGTGGCTGGCTTCAACTTGGATAGAGGCAGAGGGGTGTACAAAGTCAATTTGACGCCGAAACGTCATGGGGCGGTTTCCGGATGACGCCACCATCACGGACAAGTCGCCTGTTTGCGATTCATTGGCGCTGGGGTATACCACAAATTCCAATCGACTCCGTTGCCCAGGCCCCAAGTAGGGCACGGTTTTCTCACTTAATTCAAACCAAGGGGTCGACAAAGCACGGGGGGCTATCGATACCTCAATGTCTTCTATGGGGATGCTGGTGGCATTGGTTAAGACAATCGACACGGTGGCCACCCGATGGGCCCCAAGCGTGACCTCATGGGGTACGGTAATAAACACATTGGGGGTGACCGCCCCTTTAATCCGAATGGCACGATCCAGTTGATTGGGCTGTAAGGTATCGGAAGTGGCTTTTAAGGTAAGCAAGTGTAACCCAGGGCTGGGTTGACGGGCCCGTATCTTCCAGACCAGTTGGCGTGTTTCGCCTTTGTTTAACCGAAAGGGGGCACTAGTGGATGGGCCGTCTAACAACTCCAGACCAGCGGGTAGGTGAAATGATAAGACCGTATTCTGAGAATCAAAGGCCCCTGCATTGCTGATGTACCCTACCACGGTCTGTGTTTTTTTGCTTTGAGCGGATAATTCCAACGGGGCGGTTAATCCCAAGGCCAAATCACCCAACACCCGGGTCAAACTCCCAATCCCGTATACGGTGCGAATGCGCCGAGACGCACCAGGAGAGAGTGTGATGGGACGCCACAACAACGCCAGTGCCGTATCGGCTTCATTTTCACCCTCGCGCATGAACCCACGACCCGGTTTGGTCACATAGTCCCACGGGTGGGCTGCCAGGCCACCCCAATTGGCCAGGGTCATTTGATCGGGCGGGTAAACCCCCAGGTCGGGAATATCGAGGGTGCCCTGTGCCACAATCGAGGGGTTGATCAAACTATCAAACGCCTGCCAAAAGGGTAAGGTGGGATACTCAATGCTGGTTTCACTGGTGATGGCTTGTTGCCCAATGCGAAGCGGGGCCCCGTCATTGCTACCCAGCATGGTATCCAAGACCATACGCAATCCCACCCCATGGGATGTGGTGTCGCGATTGGTTATCAGATACTCAATCAAGACTGAATCAGGAACACGGGTAGAGGGGTGGGGAATCAATTGAAGCGTTTGCACCACCGAAACCGACCCAAAATCAGACCGGGTGACCAATGATTGATCGTGTTGACGCTGGGAGGTTACCCCAAATTGTAAAGGAATCGCACTACGCTTTGCCAATCGTTTGCTTTCACCCCCCATCAGATAGGGGATCCCATCAATCCACACACTGGTAAACGATGTCCATGGCACCGGACGACCGTAAATGAGTGGCTGATGGTCATCGCCCGGGTGATGGGGTTCGCCGTTGGTGGTCTCGATGCTAAAGTGCCCCATATCTTGAGGACCTTGATTCAAGACAATCCGAAGGTAGTCATTTTGAATACTTAAGACACCCTCTGCCTGGGTCATTCCCACAGCCCATGTGCCCAATACGATACACAGAAGGCCGACAAACGGGCGGCTAGTCCAACTCAAAGCGATGCTCCAAACGCATGGTACTGGCAACTGGTACGCCAAGCACCCGTTTGGGGGCAAATTGATAGTGGGTGCGAATGGCCGCAAGAAACGCCATGTCCAAGGCACGATGACCCGTTGAGTGAATCACCTTGACGTCGGTGACAGATCCAAATGGAGACAAGGACACCTCCACCTCGATATGCCCACTTGCCCCATCATTCAAGGCGGCCTTCGGATAAATCGGAATACCCTTTTGGGTGACTTGAGCCGGAATGGCATCGCCCCCTTCCGAAGAGGCCGCACCGATGGCAGACGCCTGGGCTTGG
>RGUG01000050.1 GCA_010027915.1 bacterium
GGGCGTGGATGGTGGGGATGGGCATGCCGGGATGGCCATGGTGGTACCCACTCCCTGCATTGTTCGGTGTCTGGGGGGGTATTCATTGGGATGGCACCCCATCAGGCCACGTTGAGGTTGGCCCTACATGATACCGCTGAGAAGATGGCTTCCCATCTCCAGTTGGGTAGGGGATATGCTGGATTGTAGGCTAACCCAGCGTATCTCCTACCCAACCGGGTACGGCCTACCGGGTACGGCCTACCGGGCCCCTCGCGACGTGAGCTAATAATTTCGCTTCACGTTCTTGCTGCTCTTGTGCAATAGCATCTTGACTATTTTTTGATGCAGTGGCTGCTTGATTTGCTTTGATGGTTTTTTCTAACTCAACGATTTGATGTTGCTTGTGAAAGTTTTCTAATGCTTTCTTGCGGGTCTCTGCTTGCGTTTGAGCGGTCTGTCTATTCAATTGTGCGGTTACATCGTCCGTACTCATACCAGCAGTTGAGTCTGAACGGGGAATATACGGTGCTGTTGGCTCATGGTACGGTGCATAAGGGGGGGCTGGAATAGGCGGTAATGATGGGGCTTCACGTATCGTGTTCGTTCCCAACCAGATACCCATCATGGTGTTACTGGCTACTGCCAAGTGCTGTGTGATGGCTTGGTTGGTACTCAGTATCACCAGAGAGGTAGGGGGTGGCGTTGGTTGGTCATATCGTAACCCCAATCGCCGGGCATTGGCTTTGGCCACCCCCATTAGCACGGCGATTTGCTTTGTTTCATCTAGTGGGTACGTTATATTGGCCACTTCTAACTTTTTGGTGAGACCGGCTAATTGGTCCGGGGTTAAGGTGAGACTTTTGGGGGCGAGTCGATCCATTCGAGTCAAGTGGGTTACCATGGTTTGGGTAGGGTTTTCCACACGGGCACAGGGAACGCATCCACTATATTGGGTTTGAAGTGGTGTCGATATGATAGCTTGGAATGTCATGGGGTGAACCTCTTTTCATGGTAAAACGCCGAAGCAAAGTGAATACTCATCATTGAGCGGTAATGGGGAATAACCAAAAGAATGAAATAAATTGAGAAAGGAGATTCTTTAACATACAGCTTTTTATGCTGGTTGTCAAGTGGTCAGTTGAATCTGACGGTGTAAGGGACTATTTGTAAAGCCCTGTTTGAATAATGCGGCTTGGGTTTGTTCCACTTTGGCTTGAAACGCCGTCCGTTCGGTGGGGGTCATCGGGAGTAGAATATCCCGTACAATGGTGTGCCAATGTGCCTCCGCTGATAAGGTGTCGGTTTTTAACCAGGTCATGGCCGCATCGGTATGAATCCCGCATTCCCCATTCATGATGGATAATAACACCCATAATCGTTGGTGATCGGCCAATGAGCGCCGCTCTGAATGGGCATCAGATGGTACCCCGCCGGGGTTGTGCCATTGCAACAACTGGATGGGCGATGCCTTCCCCTCAAAGGCGTGTTGGATGCCCCTCGCCTCGTTGCCTGTCAGGATCAGCACACAGGGTTCTTCTTTCCCGTTGACGAATCGGCGACAGAGTCCATATTCTTGAATCGGACGGATCAGGGGACGGGTATTTCCCTTGCTTACTTGGCTGGCTTCTCGTGCGTTGGGGCTCCATAACACCTGCTTAAACGCCGGTGGCCATCCCATGCTAGTGGCCGGGGTTACCTTGATGTATTTGTCCCACTCTTTCTTGGTTAGTTCTTCATACTTCCATCCTTGTTCTTGACGTGGTTGATGCCCCCTTGTTTGCAACGTGTTGGTATCGAGTACTTGTTGTTGTACTTGAATATGGGTACGGGATTGTTGGTGCAGCCGAAGGCGTCCACCGTGTGTGCCGGTGGATGGGGTTTGTTTGCTGGATAACAGGCTGTCTGGATTGGGTGGTAAAGTAGGATCGGTAACCCATGACTTGGTTTGGGCGGCTTCGTAACGGATGGCTTTTAGGACATCGGCGTCCCCATCCCGACAGGCTGATTGCCACATGCTCCATCCATAGACATCCACGGGCCTTAGGGGGGACTGTTCGGACCATTGTTCAATCTCGGCTTTGATCCGATCCGATACCCACATCGTCACGGTTTGCCCACGACCCAATTGTCGCAATCGCATGGCCGCTTGGGTGAGCCGATCGTTGGCCAGTCGTTCCCCAACGGTTAACAGCCCCCGACCAAGTGCCGGAAACACCCGGTCGGTGCCACGGGTTCGAATGTCATTGACATAGGTGATGATCTGATCAGGCGTGCAATCCGTGTCACAAAATGGAACGGCAAGGTCACTGTCGGGACGCATCAACAACACCTCCCCCTTGTCGCCAAAAAACACCACCCCATGAAAGGCTGGCCGCCGGATGCCACGGCTTAAGGCGGTGGCCACCTCTTGGTTGGATTGGCCCGTAATCAGGGCCCCGGCATCTAAAATACAGCTGACCAATGGGTCGTGGTTACATTCCCTGATGAAGGCCTCAATGAGGGCCATGCTGTCGCTGGGTACGGGCTGCTCACGCAGTGTGACGACGGTTGGATCGGCAAATAATCTCAAATTTAACGCATCGGTTTGGGCCAAGGCCGGCAAGGGCTTGAATGCCACGGGTTGTGGCAATGCCGTGGTGGTGGTACCTGAAAACCCCAGAATGCGTGTCGTGCGGCTAGGGTAGGTCAGGGTGGTGCCATCGGCTGATAACTTGTTTTCAAATTCTGTGATGTGGGCCAAGGCAATGTGACTGAGATACGATTGAATCACCACTGGGCGCCGACCCAATAGGGCATGCAAGGTTTTGGCTTGGTGGATGTCCGAGACATTGAGGCTGTCCCAACGTTGAATCGGGCAGTCGGTGCCCTCTATCCATTGGGCCCACCAGGTGTGGGCATCATAGGGACGGCTAATGGCCAGTCGGATCAATGCCATCCACTGTGAAAACACCAATCCTTGGTGATAATACGCCAAAATACTGAGGCCAATTCTGACATCCGTGTGTTCAAACATGGCCTCGATGAGGGGGGTGTCTTTGCCTTCGTAGGGAATGGCCAAATGGGCGTCATACGGGTTGTCGATGCATAACCCATATTCCACTTGGGGACGCAATGACACCACGTGCTGAAACAATTGAGGGTTGCGCCATCGCCAGATGGCATCGGCTATCTGGCTAGATAGGCCTTGGATGGGTTGCAGGGTATTGGGGTCCCATGGGGTGGGTAAGGTGACCTTAAACTGCTCGGATAACACCCGATCCACTGTCTCAGGGGATAGGATGTGGCGGATGCCACCGTCGGTGATGGCCAACTGATGAAACAGGGTCAATGGCACCACGACCCTGGCCTCACTGTTTTCGATGGGGGTTCGGTTGCCCCACGTAAAATTAAGTTCTTTGGTTAAATTGAGTGTCTCATCGACTTCATCAATGATGAGATGGTCACTGTGCTGATGAATGACGGTTAAAAATGCTCGCAGTGCGTCGTTGTGAGTCAGGATGGCCTCTTCCAAGCCCAATCGCAAGCCCAAGGTTTCTTCGGGGGTCATTAATAGCACCAGGGGCACCTGGTCGTGGTTGGCCAGTTGGCGTTTGATTTCTTGTTGGGTATGGTCGGGCAACTGGCCCAGGTTCTCTCGTGTAATAGGGAGTCTGAGTACGTGGACACCAGTTAGCGGGGTGAGGCGGGTTTTAATCAATTGGGTGACATCATTTAATAGGGGGGCGGGGACGACCACCAAGGGCTTTTTTTTGTGGGTGATGAGCTGTAACAGCATGACCATTAAAATGACCGAGGATTTTCCTTCACCCATGTTCATTTGGGTGACCACGGACTTCTCGTCATCCATGCTCATTTGGTTGCTCACTTTTTGGGGGGGTAATAACCATCGAATCATGTCCCGCTGAATGGGGCGTATCCTCATGTTGTTGTATAACTCAAATAAGGCGTGATCATCGTCGGATGGACTGGGTTGAGTTGATAATAAGTCATACAAGGTTGTGTGGGCGGTTTGTAGTAACAAGTCGTGGGGTGTCCCTTGATCACGCAGGTGGGCCAGCCGCTTGATGGCCTGGCAACACCGATTGGTGTGCTGCAACAAGGTTTGAATGCCCACCAATACCCGAATCATGGGAATGATCACCGTGTGATGGGCGTCGGATGGAATAAATGGGTTGATCATGCCCAGTGCATCTGGATTTAACAGGCCCGTGTATACCTGTTGTAACATAAAAGGGTGACTACCATGGGTTTGTTTCATTTGAAACCGCCACCCTTGGGGGTTGTTGACGCTGTCACATAAGACGGCTTCGAGTACCGATACAAGGGATTCTTCATGTTCTTTCCAGGTTTGTTGAATCTCATTGAACGCATTGGCCAGCTGAGGTAGTGGTGGTAACGGAGGGGGCTGGATCTGGGTTAATTGTGACCATTGTTCACGTAATCGGGCACACCATTCGGTTACCAATACTTGATGGGTGGGCACGGGTTTCATTTCTGCCAATGGAAAGGGGGCCGTGTGGTGTTGGGTGGTGGCAGTGGCCCCGTCGAGTAAGGCAGGCAATACCGCCAGACAATGGGTTTGAATGGCCTTAGCCAAGGTGGCAATGCTGGCCGATGGGTCCGGGGGTGCATCGATGGATTCCGCCACTTTGACCAGGGCAGTCTGAATGGGCGTGGTGTACTGATCGGGCGATAACAAGGACTGGTTGATCGGTGCTGTGGACAGTGAGGTGGACACTAAGAGGTTGATGGCGGGTAATACGTCGATGGATGCGGGGGTGAATGCAGGGGGACGTTGTAGCGATTGGACATGCTTGATTGCCATGTCACAGACGGTGTTTAACAGTTTCCACATTTGGGTGGCCTGGTATCCACGCGTGATCATGTTATCCCAGTTTGTTTTCACTTTGTCTTGGTGGCTGGGGCTCAAACGGTGGTACCACTGTTTGACGGTGTCTAATGGATGCTGGTCCAATGGGGCACTTGGTCGATGGATGGCCCGTTGCCCATGACAGACCGGTGCCACTACGGTATGGTTCAAGGCGTCTGTGACCATCTTCTGATCTTGGGGAGACAAAAAGTCAAAGGTGGTGGCAATATTAGGGTACTTGACCGCATGACACACCGACCTATTTTGTTGGATTAATTCTTGAAACGGGGCTAAATCGGACCAGTCGCTGCAATGGGTCAGGGCCATACAAATGGCCCACATGGTGGTATCAGACGCCGTGGTCAGACGGCACCCACTGGCCCATAAGCCGGTGCGAAGGTCGTCTCGGGGTCGTGTGGACGTTTGAATCTCATGTAACCATGATAGCCATACATGATGGATGGGTACGGCATCGAGTGGCTGATACCGGGGACCATTGGGGTCGGTTAATGGGTGGGTGGATCCGCCCAATACGAGAGACTGGGATTGCTTTTTCCAGATGGCCACGGTATCGGCCGGTTTGGCAATAAATGCCGTTAATGCCTGGGTGAGGCGGTAGGGTTCTAGGTGAGGTTTTGCAGCAGGGGGGGCGGGAATACGATCCCACTCCGTGTGACTGAGTTGGCACAGCACGGGTATGCGAGAACGAGATTTTGTGTAGCGACTGATGTCTTCATGCGAGGGTATCGACGGTTTATTGGGGGTGCTGGTCAATCCTTTCATGGCATGGCTCTGATTTAACAAGGCGACAATTTTGAGGCGAATGGCACAGGCATTTCGATGGGGGTTGTGGTATGTGAGCATATCGCGTAATCGGTCGGTTTCTAATTCACTAAATGGTTCGGATGGCTGGCAGGCGGCGAGTAATAAGGCCGCCATTTCATAGCCATTAAGCTGGGTATAATGACAGGGGGTTAAGGTGGCACTCAGGTAAAACAAGTGGGCCAGCACCAATCGGCCGATGATGCTGTCTGAATCAAACCGACGCGAGACAGGGTTAAAATGGCCCACCACATAGGGTGGGGAGGGGGGGTGGCTATCGCGATATAAAATGGTTTTACAATCGGTATATGACTTGGTCAGGTCAGTAAGCGGTCGGGTGGCAACTATCACCTTAAACGGCACCTTGTCTAGTTCAATGGTGCTGGTGGGGAGAGTGGAAGGGTCGCCCAAACACAGATAAGAATCAAACCCAGGCCAAATGGGGGGATGATCGGTTTGGATCAGTGGGGCATTCCCCAATTCGGGGCAATAGGCGGGGGTATCAAGTGGGTATTTGGGTTTAATGAGTTTGATGCCCAGTCGTAAAAATCGCAACTGCCAATCGGTTTCCGTTTCGAGCAACAGGGTGTGATTGTGAGGTTCGAAATGGGACATCGGTTGACGACCAAAATGGGTATGGGCGGTGTCATGTAAGGGTAACACGATACCGTCTTGGTGACGGATTAGAACGTGCTGGGCCTGTCGGTCATGGTCGGGCCGAATGGATTGAATCCTCAATTGATTGGATTGAAAGTGAAGTTGGTCGTCGGTTTGCCATATCGTTCCGTTGGGGTCATGCAACCATCCCGGTAATTGACAGGCCCCAATCCACGATGGAATAAAGACCCCCTTTGTTTCTTCTCTGATCACCAATTGATGGGTGGTGGGCATCATGATATCCCGAAAATACCCCACATCTTGACCCCGTCGACTCAGTAACTCAGTCCCCAAAAACCGATGCTCATACCGGGCCATGATGGTCCGTTGAATCCATGTGTGGCCATAGGGCAACCATTGGGTCACATGCTGGATTTGGTTGGTTTCGGTTTCATACGCCAAGATGAGGGGCAGACGATTGGTGGGGGGGTTGTACTCGACCAGCCATGCAGTGGGCGATCCTGGGTCTTGGTACCGTCTCCATTGACACTTGAAGGGATGAAGCCAGCCGTTAATCACGGCGATGTCCTGATCGTGGCCGGTGGCGATGGGAATTGAATCGCCATCCAGGGTGAGATGTTCACGTGTGTGTGTACAGGTCACACCATGGGGCACCAATGCCAATTGATAGCGCAGGGCCGATGGATCCCCTTGGGGTTGCCCACAGAACCACCCGTCAATCAATTGCCAATCATGGGGGGTGCTCGGTTGAATGGCTTGGTAGTCGGGATGATGGAGTATGGCGGTGGGCAATCGATCAATCGATACCCCATTACGGTACACCATTCCGGTGCTGGTATCCACATGCCAACGGCCGTTGGCATCGGTGGTGCCCCACAGATATGGATGGGCATCCGTTGCTTGCCAGATGGTGTGGGCGGGTAGTGTGATGTTCCGGTTTGCCAATGCCCCGGACAAATGCTCCGGTGCCATGGGATTCACGTGAGCCAAGCCTTGCCAGATGATGCGCTGACAGGTATGGATGACGGCTTGTCGTCGATTGGCAAGGTCAGTGGGTTCGGTATGTTCTTCACTCATGCTGGTATTGCTATCATCCAATGGACAATACAAGGGTTTTTCTTGGCTGAGGGCTTGTCGCCATCGCAATAACCCGCAAAACCAGTGGGCAGGATCGCTTGGTTGAGGGTCAAATTGATAGGTCAGTATCCAATGGGTGGCCACAATTCCTGTGCGTTGGAGATGATCGGGATGGGTGGTCCAGTCAAGTAAGGTTTGACGGATGATCTGACAGTGTGGGGGGGCCATCTCTTGGATGTGTTGGGTGGCGCGGGGGTGTCGACTGAGTTGACAAAGGGTGCTGGCAATCCAGGCCAATCCCGCACTGGACAAGGGGCCTTTTTGGGTGAGTACGGTGGCTTGACAGGCCAGTTGATTGGCCAATGCATTGGCTTCTGCTCCCATGGTGGGGTGTGAAGCCAACCAGTCACGCATGGCGGCAGTTATGGCGAGTCGGTGAGATAATTGTTCCAATTGCAGGGTGCGCGAGGCCAATAAAGCGGCCATCCGGCTGGCCCATGTAAACCCATTATGGTTGGTCAGGGCTTGGGTGTTGTGGGCCATGTTGAGATGCAAATAAAGAGAGGTGGGCATGTCAGGCAAGCGGCGGGGTGGGTTGGCATGGGTGGTGACGATGGCGGCCGAATCCGATGGGGCACGTTCGGTTATCAGGCGGGTTAAGTCCGGTAACG
>RGUG01000006.1 GCA_010027915.1 bacterium
TCGAGTTTGAAACTCGTACCTCTGAGATAAGGGAACCCAATGGAAAAGTAATTTTTTCCCAAAAAAATGTCGTGGTGCCGCAGCAGTGGTCACAAGTAGCTACCGATATTCTGGCGCAAAAATATTTTAGAAGGGCTGGAGTTCCTCAAGAAGAGAGTGGCGACTTGGGGGGCGAAAACGATGCGAGACAGGTTTTTCATCGACTAGCGGGGTGTTGGACGGATTGGGGAAATCGGTTTGGTTACTTTACCACCGAAAGAGATGCCAAGGCCTTCTATGATGAAGTGAGCTTTATGTTAGCGAACCAGATGGCGGCGCCGAACAGTCCTCAGTGGTTCAATACCGGCTTGTACTACGCCTATGGGATTACGGGGCCTTCACAAGGACATTTTTACGTCGATCCGAAAACAAAAAAGCTCAAGAGTCTGACAATGCTTATGAGCATCCGCAGCCGCATGCCTGTTTTATTCAAAGTGTTTCAGATGATTTGGTAAACGAAAATGGGGTGATGAATTTATGGACTCGCGAAGCGAGGTTATTCAAATACGGGTCTGGGACCGGGACAAACTTTAGCAATCTTCGCTCAGAGGGCGAGAAATTGTCTGGCGGAGGCAGATCATCAGGACTTATGTCCTTTCTGAAAATCGGGGATCGAGCTGCGGGAGCGATAAAAAGTGGAGGCACAACAAGAAGAGCTGCCAAAATGGTCTGTTTAGCGGCTGTGTCTTCTGTTTCTGTCGTGTTGTAATCCAGAATTGCGCCATTTGTCGCCTCAAGGTTGACATTTCCTGTACTGGAAGTTCCTTCGTAACTCTTAATGCGAATGGTTTCAATTTCGTTGTTAACTTTGACTTTGTGCTCCCCTACCACGTACACATTGCCCCCTTCTAATATTTCGGTAATCACCGCTGTGACCACCGCCCTCACGTTGCTTTTTCGGGCGGTTTGCCCGGTTCCCTGATACGTGTCGTTTCCCGACAAGCGGCCACTGAATGTCTTTCGCAAGGTCTCGTTACCCAATAAGTTGGCTACTTGGTCCCAACCCGACAGCAAGTCCATGCCAATACCCGACTGTTTGGTGGTTTTGGTGGTGGCCTCTTGGGCAGCCGAACTGGTTTCTGAAATCAAAATAGTCACCACATCACCCACCCGTAACCGTTTGCGTTCGGCGGTATATAGATTCCCCTTGGCGTTGTCCCATATGGAGTCAGCCCACACCACACCCCATACTGCGACCATACTAATGACCAGACACCACCGCAATGCGCTTCGCATCGGTTACCACTCCCTCCATGATTCGATTCGTATTCAATCGAACCGATACCTTCTCGCCACGTCGACCCGACTCAAGGGCAACCCCTTGCAATTCGATCACAATACCGCCTTTGTGATAGGTCACCAAGACACGATCACCGACCTGAACCATATGATGCCCCCTGATCATGGCATTGGTCAACCGCATACCAGGGCCAATGGCCGTTACGGTCTCTTGCCCTACCACTGCGTCCAAGTTAGATATCCCCCATTCACGATGAGAGCCCAGTGACATGGTGTTAAGGGTGACCTGATGGGACTCGATCCGTGTGCGACGCGGTATCATGGTAATCGCGGTTACCACCGGGGCATAGGCCAGCGTCTGAACCACCACGTTGCGGGATACCCGCTGACCATTTGACTGCTCTAGTTGAATGGGAATCACCGTTCGACCAATCAAATTAGCCTGTTCAGGTAATTGAAAGGACACCGACTTGGCCGACTGCCACTCCCCCGCCAATGCCTTGTCTCCTAACAGCGACACCTTGACCGTCGCATTGGGCACCCCTGTGCGGGCATCGGTTACCCGTGACACAATGGCGTCCCTGATGGCACGCTCGGTCTCGGTATAGGACGCCCCCCAAAGAACGCCCCCCACCAACAAAAGGCCCCAACCAATGGCCTTATTTACCGAGATCATTACCCGATTTTAACATTTGATCGCCGGTGTTAATCGCTTTAATGGTGACGTCAAACGCCCGCTGACACAACACCATGGCCATCATTTCTTCGATGACATTTACATTAGAGAATTCCAGTGCACGTTGCCGAATACCCCCCGCCAGGTTTTGGCTGGGAATTTGGAAAGTGGGGGCACCTGATGAGGCCGTTTGTTCGTATAGGTTTTGACCAATATCACGCAATCCTGCCTCGTTGGGAAACACAGCCAATAAAATCTGACCCACTTCTTGGGGGGTGTTGTTATTGGGGGTTTGAACATAAATACGACCTTCTTCGTTCACAATAATTTCGGTGTATTCACGTGGCAGCCGAATGGATGGCTCCAGTGGGTGACCATTGGGGTCTACCACATTGCCATCCGCATCCAAATGCAAATTGCCCGCCCGACCAAATACCACCTGGCCATCTGGCATTCTGAACTGAAACATACCTGCACCGTCAATGGCCAAATCCAGGGGCTGGTTGGTTACTTCGATGGACCCTTTGGTCATGTCTTTTCGTACTTCAGAAATGCGAACCCCTTGACCAAATTCCGCATATCGCTTGCGACTGGATCGTGGCGACCCAGGTACGGCATCTTCGGATTCGGTTAGCACGGATTCAAATATCAAAGGAAACAAGCTTTCCATTTCGGCAGTGCGTCGCTTGAATCCCACCGTTTGGGCATTGGAAATGTTGTTCACAATCAGCTGCATTTTGCGCTGAAAGGCACTCATGGCTGACTTGGCCATATGCAATTGGGCAATCATTCGCTTACCTCCTGTTTGGCTGTTGGTTGTGCATTCACCATTTGATAGGTGGATGAAACCAACCTCACATCTTACTCACACTGCTGACCTGATATGATACTCCCTCCCCCACACAACCCGACTACCATATCACATCTTGACGATCACGCCATCCATTTCATCCACACGTACCGTGGATTGGTTATTGCCCCCCCATTTGCACGATGGACGTGTTGAGCTTGTTAATCGATTTTCCGGCTTTGGCGGTGGCTTCATATACCCTGGATGCCATGGTCAAATCCCCAATCAAGGCTTTCACCACATTGCTTTGCTCAATAAACCCCTGCCGTACCGAATAGACTGTTTCGGTATCAAACTCGGGGGTTCCTTCGATCACAAATACCGAGCCATTAACGGTTTGGAGTGCGGCTTGAGACTTGAACACCGCTATCTTTAATCGGTCGATGGGGTCGCCATCTACATACAACAACCCTGCTTTTGATACCGCGATTTCCCGTCCGGGTGGAATGGTGATTTCACCCCGTTCGCCCAATACCGGAAACCCCCCCGCCAAGGTCACCAATCGGCGGTTGCTATCCAACACAAACCGCCCATCCCGGGTGAAGGCCACCCCTGAGGGAATCATGATGCTAAAAAACCCACGGCCAAAGGCATCCACAAAAAAATCGAGGGGACCACGGGTTTCAACCGGTGGTCCTGCCGTACGCCACCGATAAAAATGCTTGATCGCAATGCGACCATTCTTGGAATGGTTAAACCCTCCGGTTTCGACATAGCCCGGGGTGTCCGTGTTCATGGTGTACAGCATAAACAAATTCCACTGGGCTTGGTGGGCATTCATCGAGTCTACCACCGTTCTCATGGTGGGATCTTCAATATCCGAATCAGCCGGTGTTTGGGCCCCCAGAGGGGCCATCAATACCACCCACAACCACGCCACCATGAGCATGCGAGTCAACACGTCGCCACGAGACTTTGCCTTGGGTAATACCGACAGATTGCCACGATTATCCTTTTGTACCACCCCATACCTCCCTCATCGTTTGCCCTGCATATTGGGCCTGATCACTTGGTTTTTGGGCACGTTACGACACTTTTTTTCGGGCTGCACTATACGGGCTTTTTGGTGGTTTGAGTAGAGGCATAGTTTTGATACACTACACCAAATGAAAAAATGGTTTGCCGTGATGTGCCTGATGGCACTACTGGGGGCAGGTGTAGGGGGTGGGCTGTATTGGCTCTACACCCGTACCATGCCCCTTCAAAACATCCAGATTCTCGGGTTGCAATATACACCCTCATCCGAAGTTGAATCCGTCCTCCGGCCTTTGTATGGTCGCAATGCCTTGATGATCTCGGTCTTGGGTGTCGCCAACCGGCGGGTGTTGTCGAATTTGAACAAAATTGAAACGGTGTCCAGTGATTTTCATTGGCCCAATGGCATGACGATGCGCGTCACCGAAAAAAAACCCTGGCTTGGTTTCTTGGGGCCCGAGCAAACCGTGGTGATTGCCCACGACGGGACCTTGCTGACCAATGGGGACGTGCTGCCTCAAGACCCCCAATTGATGTTGGTGCGTGGGGTGACCATTGAAGCCGTATCCAATCAAAAAAAAGTATCCCCTTCCCTCTTACAAACCCTTCGGGCGATTACCATCCCCATTCGCCGGGTCTTTCCTCGTGATGAATGCCAAATTGACATCACCGGCCTGATGCTGGGTCCCAATGGGGTCACCTATCAAGACGTGGTTCTTATCAAAAACGATACGTTGCCCATTTATCTGGGTACTGAAGAGGCGTTGCCCCAAAAATTACGCCAGCTCACGGCATTTTTTTCGTATCGTGCCACTCTACCCACCCCCAATGCCATCGCCTACATTGATGTGCGTTTGGCCAATCGGATTGTGGTGAAATATGCCCCCTAATACCCCGGCCATTTTGTCGTTGGATGTGGGGTCTTCTCGCATTCAGGCCGTGATTGCCACCATTGAAAGTGGGGGTGATTTTCGGGTGGTGGGCGTGGGATCCAGCATCACCCAAGGCATGGATCGGGGTCTGATTGTCGCCCCTAAAGCCTTGGCCTTGGCAATGGATCGGGCCATTAAGCGGGCCGAACGCGACTGTGGGATTCACCCCGTGGATGTGTTGGTCAGTGTACCGCCAGCCCATACACAATTTGGAATTAGTGATGGGTTGATCATGCCCCGACACCCACGCATCACCCGTGAGGACCGGATTGCCTGTATCCAAAAGTCAAAGGCCGCCATTATGACCCATAACCAGGTCATTCAACACGTGATTCCCATTTCATTTAAAGTCAATGGGGTTGAGGTGGATACCCCCGATGAGTTACTGAGTGGCAATTTGGAAAGTCGCACCTTTGTGGTGCTCATGCATGCCCCTCAAGCCGATCACTTGTTGGCGGCCACCACCCAATTGGGATTGTGTATCAAAGGCTTGGTGTATGGCCCCCAAGGGGCGGCACATGTTTGTTTATCGGATGACGAACGAAAACAGGGGGCTTTGTTAGTGGATATTGGGTATTCTTTTACCACCGTGTCACTGTTTAAACGAGGGGTCATGATCGAATCGTATGCCTTACCCATTGCAGGTGATCGCATCACCAAGGATTTAATGGCCTGTTTGGGTGTCGATGAATCCGAAGCCGAACGCTTGAAAGTGGTCATCGGGTCGTCCACGCCCGATGAATGGGACACGCGGGATACCCATGTGATGTCCACGATTGACCGGGGACGTGTGGATGTCAAACGGGTCTATATCGCACGGATTATTGAAGCCCGCACCGTTGAGTTGTTGCAATTGGTTGCCAAAAAAGCCCGTATTCAACCCGATTTCCCTTATCCGATTGTGCTAACCGGTGGGTGCACCCTGTTGCATGGCATCGCCCACACCGCCGAGCGGGTCTGGGGGCATCCCGTACGGATCGGCCCGCCACAAACAGGGGCCATCGACCCTGCCCATTGGGATTACCCCACCGCCTTGGGGCTGATTTGCATGGCCCTTCGCACAGGGGTGATTACCCCCCCAGGGGCACCCAGCTGGTGGCAACGGGCTCGAACCCTCATTGGCAGGAATTGGTTTTAATGCTCACGCATGAGGCCTATGTGGCATTGGTCCATACCCTCAATGAGGCCGCCAATCGGTATTATCAAACCCAAGATTCCCCCTTATCGGATGCCGATTTTGACCAGGGTATACGGGAACTGGTGGCATTTGAAATGGCCCATCCCCTGTTGACCCACCCTGAATCTCCCACAGGGCGGGTGGGGGCCCTGCCCGTGGATACCTTCGACCCATTTGTGCATCACAGCCGCCTGTTGTCGTTGGGTAATGCGATGTCAGAGTCAGAGGTACTGGCCTTTGTCAAACGGGTTGAAAAAGAACACCATGGACCGGTGCAATGGTGTTTGGAACCCAAAATTGATGGGCTGGCCGTGGCCTTGCATTATGAAGACGGCCAATTGGTCACCGGTGCCACACGAGGCGATGGACTCACAGGCGAAGTGGTGACGGCCAACTGCCGTGCCATTGCCAGTATTCCATCGGTGATTTCATGGGCGGACCATGTGGAAATAAGGGGGGAAGTGTACATGCCCAACAGTGTGTTTCACCGCATTGGGGAAGGGTATGCCAACCCCCGCAACATGGCCTCGGGGTCTTTGCGGCAACTCAATCCAGCGGTGACCGCCGATCGTTCGATGCGGTTTTTTGCCTACTGGTCCTCGTGTTCCCACTTGACCACCCAATCCGATACCCTCGATTGGCTCTCAACACTGGGGTTTGAGACCACCCCCTATCGCCTGATCCAAGACACGGGAAAAGGTGTGTATGACGCCGCCCACGCCATGCTGGCCTCCCATACCGGGGATTACCATATTGACGGGGTGGTCCTGAAAGTAAATGACCGTCGCTTACAAGATGAGTTGGGACAAACTGCCAAATCCCCTCGATGGGCAGTGGCCTATAAAACCAACGCCGAACAAGCCCGCACCACCGTGGTCTCGGTGATGATTCAGGTGGGGCGTACGGGGACCTTAACCCCCGTGGCCCAACTGGAACCAGTGGCCGTGGGGGGGGTCATGATTCGACGTGCCACCCTGCATAATTGGGACGAACTGAACCGAAAAGGGGTGCACATCGGCGATGCGGTATGGGTCAGACGGGCAGGCGACGTCATCCCCGAAATCGTAGGGATCGCCCATCCTGGTGACCAACGGGTCCCCATTCCCCCTCCCACCCATTGCCCTGATTGTGGGGAAGGGGCCATTCAGGTGATGGGGGAAGTGGCCTATCGTTGCATCAATCGGACGTGCAAGGGTCAATTGCGGGCAAAAATCCGGCACTTTGTGGGGCGTGATGCCATGGCCATTGACGGATTGGGAGGGGCGACGATCGACCAATTGGTGGATCGTGAGTGGGTAACCCAACTGACCGATTTGTATCGGTTAAGCCGGGCACAATGGCTGTCATTAGAAGGGTATGCAGACAAATCAGTGGGCACCATCATGGCATCTTTGGACGCCAGTAAGACCTTGCCACTGTCACGGTGGTTGCTGGCATGGGGGATTCCGTTTGTGGGTAAACAATTGGCCCGTACCATTGCCAATGTGGGGCCTTTATCCGCCCTGCGACACATGACCACCGACGACTGGGTTGCCTTGCCCGACATTGGGGAAAAAACCGCCCATGCCATTGCCCACTGGTTTGCCTCATCCGATACCCATACCATGCTGGATGAATGGGAAGCCTTGGGGGTGTCGCCCTCATCAGATGGCCCCATTGCCGGTGGGTTGAGCGGGGTGGTGGCCTTGATGACGGGCACATTGTCCATGCCACGATCCGAGATGGAAGCCCGCATCACGCAACATGGGGGACGGGTGGCCACCAGTCTTGGTAAAGGGGTCACCCATCTCATTGTGGGGGATCAAGCGGGAAGTAAATACAATAAGGCGTTGGCCATGGTGGCCAAAGGCCATCCCCTGACGATTGTAACTGAACAGGAATGGCACGGGTTGATGGGTGACAAATGTGGTGTGGTTTAGTATAGTCCGCCCCATGCGTCGTTAGCTCAGTTGGTAGAGCAGCTGACTCTTAATCAGTAGGCCCCGTGTTCGAGTCACGGACGACGCACCATGTCTCACCCCGTCAATCAATGGGAAACACAAGAAAGGGTCTGCACATGATACCGTCGGATACTCAAGGGGATGATCTGCCGTTTCGGGTGGGTATTGGGTATGACATGCATGCCTTGGTGACGGGTCGTCAGTTGGTGTTAGGGGGGGTTACCATTCCGTATGATCGCGGCCTAATGGGTCATAGCGATGCGGATGTGTTAACCCATGTCATCATTGATGCGGTGATTGGGGCCCTGAATGGGGGCTCAATTGGCCTGATGTTTCCGAATACCGACGCCCAATGGAAAGGGAGTCGTAGCCTATCATTGTTAGAACAAGTGGTGACCCACTTGTATACCACCCCTTATCGCATTGGGAATGTGGATGCCACCGTGGTGGCCCAATCCCCCACGCTCATGCCGTATCGACAGGCCATGCAAACCAACTTGGCCGGGGCCTTAAAGGTGGGCCCTCATCGGGTATCGATCAAGGCCACCACCACTGAACGATTGGGACCGGAAGGACGAGGGGAAGGGATCTCTGCCCACGCAGTGGTCTTGCTCATCCGGTCATGAGGGTGCCCGTTTGATCATTGCCAGCACCCAAAACCCGCGCATCAAGTGGGTACGGCGGTTGCAGACAGACAATGCGTTTCGTGTCACCGAACAGTTGATGATTGTCGAAGGGGAAACCATCATCCGCGAACTATGGCATCGTCGGCCCCATGACTTGCGATGCGTCTTGATCTCGGAGCGACACTTGTTGGCTGACCGGCCGATGCCCCACTGGGTGGTGAGTGACGCGATGAGTCGGCATGTATCAGGCTTGGCCCATCCCGACGGTTGGTTGGCGGTGATGACCCGTCCCGCTTGGGGTGATCGACCCGGCCCCCATGACCGATTGGTGGTATTAGATGGCATTCAATCCCCCCGCAATGTGGGGGCCATTATGCGCTCGGCCATCGCCTTTGGGTTTACGGGTGCCATCATGGGGGCTGGTACGGGTGATCCCTATCATCCGGAAGGATTGCGTGGCATGGTGGGGCACTATGATGCCTTAACCCTGTATCCCGATCATCCCCGTATTCGGCAATGCCTGCATGACGGTCAGGTTCAGTGGGTGGCCCTGGACCCTTACGCCACCCAATCCATCGATCAATTAACCCTTCATCAAGGGATGGTAGCCGTTTTGGCAGGCAGCGAAGGACGGGGAATATCGGCAACATGGGCCGAAGAATTATCAGCGGCCAACCGGTACCGCATCCCCATTCAGGTGGTCGACTCACTCAATGTGGGGGTGGCCACGGGCATTGCGTGTTACCACGTGGACCAGGTGTTGGGTGCGGACCTTCAATCGTGTCATCCCTCATACAATAGGTAACAGGGCAAAGCGGAGGGGTCCATGAACCGCACATCCAATCGGGATGACACATCGTGTGGGGTCTTGGGGAAAAATGTTGCCAGATAGGACCCGTGTTGGGGGTGGATAAAAAACCCTGCACGTTTATCCATCCGGTCGGTTGGATGTTAGGGACACGCCATGAGGAGGGGGAGCACCACCCCACCGACCGCTAATCGTGGGAGGAAGCACGAGATAGGGGGGTATTGCTCACATCGTTGGCCTGGCCGGTTTTCAGTGCGGATGATGGATGCTCGCATCTGGTGGGTGGCCCATACGGGAGAAACACAACGGGTGGCAACCAAAAAGAAACGCCACACCGCTTGGGGCCGTGGGGGTAACGGGTATGCCCGTCAGCGTCATGACACCATCGGGTGTCCCAGTCGGTCTCATGACCATCAACCGATTGGATCGTATCGTCACGGGGTATTAAAAGATACTTAAGTGAACCGGGCTAAGCATGACGCTGGGTTTTGTGCGTAGCACGTGACAAGACCTCGCCAACGCATAAGGTGAGGCATGACGGTACCTCCGACGGATCAGCAGATGGTGTCATCGTCTCGTGTTGGCATCCCAACTGTTTCGGCATTGGGTCATGCCACGTTGCATCACCCACGACATCATCATCATGGCTGTCATACCCGTCCATTAGATGGGAATCGGGTGTTGACTCATCAATGTACCCGCTGGAAACAAAACCCGGACCGGCAACCATGGGCACCCACAGCCCGATGACCCTTGGCAGGGTGTTACCTTTTGCACCCGTCGCATGAGGATGACCGGTGATGTGCCGGGCATCCATCATGAGCGACCCTGTGGATTGCTCACCCATGTGCCAGATTGTGCCAGACGGGCCTCCCCCATCCCTTTGCCTGCGGCCCAACATGGGTCGATTCCCATTTCGATACCCTGTTGGCCGATTACTGCAACGGTCACCTGTCCGCAACATTCCGATCCCACCCGTTAAGTGCGGATTATCTTTTGATTGTCTGCCCTTCACGATGGCCAGGTCATGCCCCTCGCTCAATCCGATCGATCGTGTGTGCTTTTCATACTCTTGTTTGTCGGTATGGCACCCTTTTTTCATGACGATGACGCCCGGCTATCCCCATCTCATGGCGACCCTGCTAGGGGGTGGGGGACGATCCCGCCCCTTTTTTAATTAACCCAAATAATTTCATCAGGAGCCGCACATCTCGTGTTTCAAGGACGGTGCGGCCCAGCAAGCGTCGAAACAAATTGACAAATGCCACGGTGCCGTTCCGGGTTTTAAATGGCAGGGTATCGATGGCCCGCCCCATGGTGTCATACAGCCGTTCCACATCCGAATGGGCCGCGGGTGCAAGGTGATACACAGGGTCCACGCGTTGGGCCAAGTGCCATTCATACGCATAAATCATGACGGCCTGCGATAGGTTGAGGGCGGGATACGACACGGCACTGGGAATATGGCTTTGAAAGTGACACGTGCCGATCTCGTCATTGCTCAACCCATTGGTTTCAGAGCCAAACACTACCCCCACCCGCAACGCACCCAACGACTGCACATGGGGCACCAACTCACGCGGGGTCAGCAAGGGGGCCTGATTGTCACGTCGTCGGTTGGTGGTGGCCACTGCCACATCCACCATCCCCAACGCCGCATCCAATGTCTCACACACTATCATCTGATCAATGCGTTCCCGGGCCCCCCACCCCAAGCGATAGGTTTCATCCACCCGGTATTCACACGGGTTAACCGCTATTAAGGTGGTCAGGCCCATGTTGGTCATGGCACGGGCGATGGAGCCAATGTTACCGGGGTGTTGGGGGGACACCAAAATAATCACCAATTCTGACATCAAGATGCGGACCTGGTGCGTGCTTTTTTGCGGTCGGCCTGGTGGGTGGGGCACCACTCATTGACAGGGCACTCCCCACAGCGTGGGGAACGGGCCATGCAATAGGTACGCCCATGCAAAATCATGCGGGTTGAACCATCAATCCACCACGACCTGGGCCAACACCGCTGGAGTTCCTTCTCAATTTGTTCGGGGGTTTTCCCTTTGCTCATACCCAAGCGATGCGACACCCGTTTCACATGGGTATCCACCGTGATGCCCGGCACCCCAAATGCCTGACCCAACACCACATTGGCGGTTTTACGTCCCACCCCGGGCAATTGACTCAACTCATCCAAGGTAGCCGGCACCTCCCCTCCCGAGTGGGCCATCAATTGCTGGGCTGTTTGGATGCAATGGCGGGCTTTTGTTTTGTAATACGTAATCGACCCAATGAGGGATTCCATTTCGGCCTGGGTGGCCATGGCCATGGTCATCGGTGTGGGAAACCGCTCAAACAACCCAGGGGTGACTTGATTGACCCGTTGGTCCGTACATTGGGCCGACAAGATCACCGCAATTAACAACTGAAACGGTGAGGCATGATGTAAAAAGGGTGATACATCGGGGTATCGGGTGGTCAAGCACGCATAAATGGCCTGGATGCGGGCCCGTTGGGTCAGGCGTCCCATTCGATTCCCACGGGGCAATGGTCGGAGCCTGTTACGTCGGACAAGATAAACGCCGAGCTCACCTGCGATAACAGCTCACGTGCTACCCACACATAATCAATACGCCACCCCACATTGCGTTGCCTGGCCCCCGCACGGTAGGTCCACCATGTGTAATGGTGGGGAGACCCTGGGTGGGTATGCCGGAAGGTATCGACATACCCGTCGGATTCAATGCGGGTCAGCCACTCCCGCTCTACGGGCAAAAACCCCGATACCGTTTCATTCTCATCGGGTCGTGCCAAATCAATGGGATGATGGGCGGTGTTAAAATCCCCCATGACAATCGAATGCACCCCATTGGCTTCCCATTCGCGACAATACGAAAAAAACGACTCATAAAATGCCAGTTTATAGGCCAATCGCTCGGGTGATTGCTGGCCATTGGGAAAATAGACCGTGTGGATCAACACCGACCCATACCGGGCCGAGACCACGCGACCTTCCACGTCAAAGTGGTCATTTCCCATGCCAATGAATACCTCGTCGGGCTTCTGTTTAAGGCCTAACCCCACCCCACTGTACCCTTTTTTTTCGGCGGGATGCCAGACGGTGTGATACCCCCCACTCCCCACGATATCGTCCACCACACTGGGGTCGTGCAACTTAATTTCTTGGATCCCGATCACATCGGGGGCATGTGTCATGATCATTTCTTGAAAGGCCCCCTTATTGATACATGCCCGTATGCCATTGACGTTCCATGACACGATTTTCATGGTGTGATGGCATCCAATCGTTTCATTTCTTGTTTGATGGCGGTTTGTCGACCCGTCAGGGCCATCAACCCATTGACCCAGGGGGTCTCAATTTGACTGGTCTCGGTCACGGTCACTTCCGTGGTGCCATTGGGCCGTGCGTGCAACCGATAGATTCGATCGGATTGATAGCCCCATCGCCCATACCGCCATTGTGCATGATACAAATGGGGTGGCATGACTTGTTGTTCGATCACGGTCACAATCGATCCGGCAGGGGTGATGGTCTGCCATTGACGGGGTACAGTGGCCACCTGCATCATCGGGGGACCTTCGCCCCGGTTGGTGGTGGCAATATGGTCCCACAAGCGATCGATGGGCTGGGGATACGTTCGACGCAAGGTGATGGTGTGCCGATTCGGTAGCCAGTGACCCAGCCCGACCAATCCGAGCCACATGCCGGCCAGTCCCAGACCCATGACGCCGAGTGTGGCGATGGCCCACCGCCACCCCTTCATGGGGTTAAGGCCCACCCAATAAGGGTGCGAATCAGTAACGAGACGCCCACCATCACCAATGTAATGAACAAATATTCGGCCACCGTTGGCACCATGATCGCACCCGTTAACAACACCAACGCCGTTCCCCAGTTAGCCAACACCGCCACGGCCGGATTCACCACACGGTGATCGGGAACCCGTAAAAAGACGGGAAAAAACCGCAACCAGTCCATGACCCAACGCCAGCGCCATTTCTTTTTGAAGTAGTGGAGGCCGTGTAGTTGCTTGAGTCGCCAGTCTTTGTTGGTTTCTTGAAGGGTGGCACGGGTGGTCGATTCGGGGTGAATGGCCACAAACGAAGACGACAGCATCACCTGTTGACCCTCTTTGGCATATTGAAAACAAAAATCAATGTCTTCTAAACCAAACCAATAATGGGGATCAAACCGAATGTGACACCGCCTCACCAACATGCAGGCGGCGGTCACGGCTGGTAATGTGGGCAGTTCAATCGGATACGGGGACATGCCATGCAACCCCCGCCCGATGTGTTCATAACCGATCTGATGGGGCTGAGGAATCAAACCCAAATGGTTGACGGTCATATCGGGATTTAAAATCCGCGCCCCCACAATCCCAACAGAAGGGTGTTGGGTCATCAAGGCCACCGCATGATGCAACACTTGGCCATGTAACCGGGCATCATTGTTGAGTAACAACACCCACTCATGGGTGCATTCATCCAAGCCAAGATTATGGGCCTCTGAAAAACTAAGTGGGGGGGTTGCATCCATCACCCGAATCGTCACCGTATCTGACATGGTTTGAATGGTGCGATAGGTGGCAGCCATATCCGGGTGGGTGCTCCCATTTTCGATGATGAGAATCTCTTGAATATGGGGTTGACTCAACAGCGACTGCACACAATCCATCAACATGGTGGGAATGTTGTAACTTAACACAATGGCCGAAACGGGTATCACATGGGTGGGCGTGGATTCACAGGGAATCGGTGGCAACCTGTCGGATTCGATAGGGAGGGTCTGGTGATCAGGTGGGGTCATCATGAACTGATTGTAAACAGGGATGCCCCAATCGTGCAATCACACCACATGGTCCGGTAACCAAAGGGTACGGGGGGCTTGAATCCGATGGGTATCGTGGGTCACCATCACAATGGTCATGGGATGGGCCTGATGGATCTGGGTCAATGCCTGAATAAACGCCTCCGCATTGCCGTCATCCAAACTGCCGGTGGGTTCGTCACAATACAAGACAGTGGGACGGGTCATCAGGGCCCGACACAAGGCCACCCGTTGGGATTCGCCCACCGACAGTGCATGGGCGGGTCGATGCCGCAAGGCTGACAATCCCAGTGTATCCAATCGTTCGTTGGCCCATTCTCGGGCCGCACGCCCCTTCAGGCCCACGGGCAGGCGTACCATGACATTTTCTAACACACTCCACCCCAATACCAACCCATGGGTTTGCAACACAAAGCCCATGGACTGGGCCCACCATTGCCCCCGGTTTTGTGCGGTGAGGGGCACCCCATCTAATGTCACGGACCCATGCTGGGGTTGAATCAATCCCCCCATTGCCTTTAATAAGGTGGTTTTGCCACACCCAGACGGGCCCACCAGTGCCACCCATTCACCGGATTGAACCGTCAGGGACCAGGGTCCAAGTGGGGACGACTGTGGGTAGGTCACCCCAATCTGATGGGCCACAATGCGGGTCATTTTAAGACCATTCCAGGGTCAATGCGACTGGCCCATGCGGCCGGTAACAGAGAAGACAAGGTGCAACAGACCACACACCCTGCCCATACCCATAGGCGATCGGACATGGCCGCATCACACGCAAAGGGAAGGATGGTGGATAACCCCCACAACACGCCCTGTCCCAATGCCAATCCGAGCCCTCCTCCCAGGCAACCTGCCGCGATGCCCACCCAGGTCACGGAACCCAAAAGACGGCCACGAGACACCCCGTTAAGACGCAAAATGGCCATGTCCCGTTGATGGTGGGTCACCAACATTGACAAGGCAATCCCCAATCCCACGGCGGCCAACCCTGCCACCAAGACCACCACCACGACCCCTACCTGTTGGGTGGTTCGAAGGGTATCCACCAGTTGGGGATAGAGCATCCGCCACGATTGCACCACCCATCCCCTGCCCAATTGGGTTTGGATGCGGGCCGTGGCCGCCTCGAGGGGGGTTCGGTCATGCAATTGAATGCGAATGGCCCAGGCCCCCACGCCCCCGCTGGCGGCTTTGGCGGCCTGAACCGAGAGGATCACCACCCCCCAATCGGCGGCCGACCCATCCGGAAAGGTGCGGGTCACGCGAATGGGCACGTGATCATGGGTGAGGGGTGATTGTAGCTCGGCGGCAATGGGGACCCGACGACCCAGTCGTTGCACCATGTGCAACCCCACCCACGCCTCTTGCGGTTGAAACGGGTGGGCGGTGATGCGACGAAATGGGGCCCTAAGGGCGGTGTGATACGAACCAGTGGGCACCCCGATGACTTGGACCACTTGGAACATGCCCTCGGTGACCAACAGGGACGACCCGGTATAGAGGGGGGTGGCGGTTTGAATACTGGCAATAGGGGCTAATTTGGCGAGGCCTTGGTTGCGATGGGCTTGGTTACGAAGCGATTCGGCATACACATCCCCGGTGATGGCGGTGGCCCAATGGGTGATGTAGGTTTCAAACCCGCTCATAACCCCCACTGCCCCGATGGTGGCAGCCACCGACAACGGAATCAAACAGACCCCCACCCACAGGGGAAATCGATTGGTGGCCCTTGCCACCCAGCGCCACGAAAGGATCATGACCGGTATCATCAGATGGTGCGGGAGAAGGGAGTTGAACCCCCACGCCGTGAGGCGCTAGATCCTAAGTCTAGTGCGTCTACCAATTTCGCCACTCCCGCAATTAAAATCGAACGGCACAGAGGATAGCAAATGAGCGGGGTATCGTCCAGATAACCCCCGTTGTTTTAGGCCCCAACGTGATGATCGTGGGTCGCCACCATGACACCCCCCACGGGATTGGCCGTTTAGGTGCCCCCCTACCCCCTTAAGGGTGCCCGTGCTGGATAACGGCACACCATCGAACCCCACCCCTGATCGTGGACAAGTGAAGGGTAAGCAAAGTCAAAACGGCAGGTCAACGATGGCCACCCGTGCTGAAATCAGTCTTGGGCGTCACGACCCAGCATCAAGGCCCGACAATGAATTGGCTGATCAACCCCGAATAGGCTTCGAAGGGGGTTAAAAATGGGCAAAGGGCCGGGGCGGGACGCAATGGTCGGACGGGAACGGGTGATCATGGGGGCTTGACCGACCACCTTACACCCACCCCCAGGGTAGGGGTGACCATGGCCCCACCATCCCCCCTC
>RGUG01000051.1 GCA_010027915.1 bacterium
ATACACCAGCCCTGCTACTGTCATCACCTCAGAAGAGTGACTCGGATTACTACACCAGGTTAATGGGACTATGGCATCATGTGAGGCCCTATCAGGACAGGTGCAATACACCAGCCCTGCTACTGTCATCACCCCAGAAGGCTGTCAGCATATTATCAGCGGGTTTCACTCGATTGTGGCACAGATAATGCCGATTACCCCTTTCCAATACGTCACCTTGAACAAGTGGTTTATTCTTTATCCGCCGTCAATTCCTTTTTCCAGGTTTGCTCCGAAGCGGGTATACGGGACACCGATAGTACCAGCAAATCCTCCACCTGCTGGGCGTGATCCAAATAATTCACAATCTTTTTTTCAACCGTTCCGACAAAGTCCACCAAGTCTTTGGATAACTCATACTGAAGCAAATCCAATAATCGGCCATGCCCCATTGCTTCACCCTGACTATTTTGCATCATGGCCAAATGATGCGACAAAAACACCATGCGATCACTTTCCGAAAACTGGATGGTTCGATTACGAAATACCGTATTCGCATTATGTCCAATCGGGACCTCTTCTCCTTTTAAGAGAGTATGGCCTGTTTTTCTGATCATGTAACCCCCATCATAGCCCGCATTAACATAGGTGAACTGGTGTTTTGCCACGTCAATGACACCATACAATAGCGGAATATGATGCTCCAACACCCTACTGGCCACCACATACCGGTTGAGTTCCCCGATACTTTCTGATGGTGCGATGGTAGATGAAATCACCCGATGCAATAGACCTTTAAAGGCAACCAGTGCCAGTGATGGATTCTGAATTGACCCAGTAACGTTGGCAATCGCAATAGCTAATTTTTCGTGGGATACCGGAAAATAATCAAAAAACACCATTATTTCCGCAGAGGGTGAGGGAATAAATGCATGCTCAAAATTGTACCCAAACCGTGTGGCACTCATTTTTGGTTCAAGCAGCCGTTTGGTTGCCTGACGCTTTGGCTCGCCTGTCATTTCCAAGCGGGCATCTTCTAGAAATGCCACTTGTGTTTGAATAATTTGCTTTTGGTTTTCTACAATCATTAAATTGGTTTCCAAAGCCACTTTTTTTTCAAGCAACTGATGATTCTTTTCGGCCAACTGTTGATTGGCCTTCCTGGCTTCTTCTAATAAAAAAGTAAAAATGCGACTAAATGTTAGGGCAAAGAAAAAAACCAGAAAAAATGAACTACCTGTAGCCGCTAATTGCAAGGACGTTTTCATATTAGGGTAAATAATGTCGATGAGACCCCATTTAACCAACACATTCTGCCAAGGGTGGAATGACATGAAAAAAATACCCATGATGATTGGAAATAACGATACTATCAGTATCCACTTAAGGGGTTGTTTACGAAGTAGGATGGCTGGCAAAAAGGTAACCGGCAACAATACCATGAGTACTTCAGTCAAAAAATAGGTTGAAATATAAAAATAAGTAATCGCTAAAACCCCGACTACCACCACCCAAACCGATGCCCACACCGTTTGACCAGCCCATATCAACCCCCATGTGATATTGCTCAATAGTAGCAACCCAATAACACCCCGCAAACTATTATGCATGTTAAAATAATAAAACAGTGGGGCATTTAAGATGCCACAGAGGTTATAAAATAACACCACGCTGATTACAAATGGTTGACGGGGTATTCGTTTAGATAAGGTCGACAACCAGGCCATGCTTATGTTTGTCCTTTGGTTTGAGCCAACATATACTGTATTATAAGTTCCAAGTAGCTCACACGTAAAGCCTCGAATGTACAGGGATATTGTGATGGCTCTAAGACCTGCGTTACCTCTCCGAATAGTGTTTTTAGTATCTCCTTCACAATATCATCCCTCTCAACACTGTCAGAGGATTTTAAATTAAAAAATTCTTCCCACACTTTTTTTTGTGACTCAAGTTTTTTAAGGTTTTGCATGGCTGTATCCAGTTTAGCCGATTGTTGGGTATCATCCGTTTTTAATACCGATTGTTGAATGCTGTCTAATAAAGCAAAAACACGACCGATTTCAGATGGCAGTTTGAGTAATTCGGTATTTTTTAGGTATGCGACCGTCGATGGGTTAAAACGCATATGATGAGTAATGGCATGCAATACGTCACGCAATGTTTTCTTACTTAACACATGATCAAGTTCAGAAACGGTCAGGTTCCCGATTCTGAACTCTGTATTACATTCGGTTGGGAAAAGTGGTTCTAACCCTGCATTAGATTCTTCTGGCCATTCATTGGATGTTTCTAAGCTTGCATTGGGATTAGTCCTCCACACATCAACAAGGCGTTTTACGCTGCTACTTTTAAAGTACTCAGATGCCAGCGTCGTCATAAAAATCAGATTGGTCAAATCCCCCGCTTTTAACTCTCGTTCATAAGAACCATAATTATTGCCAATACGGGATACTTTTTGAAGGTTTCGAATCACAACATTTAATGTGCCACGTTTTGCACTCATTATCCGATTTATCTTGCTTTGACAGTCAGTACGTTCAGACTCTGATACCAGCGACCGTATGGCGTGGCAGTGTCCTGCTACGGTCAACCATGCAATGAGTTCTACCATCATATTACTAGAAAAAGAGGGAACAAAGTTAATGCCATGATACGTATCACGACTATTACTTTGCGTGAAATAACCCCAAACCTGGCTAAATGGTGTGGTCGACTCATTAAAACGGGCAGCGTCTACCATGCACTCTCCCAATGGTGTCAACACCGTTATCAGTTGATCCCATAACAACTGATTGAGTTGGCTATCTGAATAAGAACCAATCAATGAGCGGGTATTTTGAAACGCATCATGAGCCAATTCTAATACTTGCAGCCCATAATTAAATAAGGCATACGACCCCTGAGTGGCCTCACTAAGGGTGATGGCCCATTGGGGCCACCCCTGTTGATCCCCATTATCCCATTGTTGAGAGGTCAAGGGAGACATGGGAAATCCTTCCATTTTTTTGTCTGAATGTTTACCCGATGCATCACTGGCTAAGTCAATAGTAAGATTGGCTAACACTTGGCATAATGGCGACAAACCCACATTATCTGCCAAATCGTCCAATAAACAATTCCATAATAACATTAAATTACAACTGTTACTGACCGTTTTCATGGGGCCCGCTACATCACGTGCTGAGGGATTGGATATACTTTTTAATATCTCTTTTAACATACTATGGGTAAAATACGAGACAAATTGCAGCATCCCTTGGGCACACCAAGCAGCCAGAGCTGGTTTTCTTGACTCCGTAATACTCAAATGTATTTCCAACAATGTCTCTGCAATCGATCGATCGGTTTGGAGATCTGATTCCACCTTGTGGATATCTGATCCCGTTTGATTAGGTCGTGCTATCCGCAAAAGGTATTCTTCTAAACACTCTTTACTCAGCGTTTGATACGCCATTTGCATTTTTTTAACCGCTCCAGCGTTGTAGGTCATCGACCCCACAAGAAATTCATTCGCCGTATAAAATGGATGCCCAGGTTCAAGACGAGGTGCTTCTAGCGGCTTGCCTCGAAGCGATGCGGTTATAAATGCATTAAACAAGAGACGCCCTGAATTGATGACTGTCATCAGTCTCTCACAATCAAGTGGGGATTGATGCGGATGAGTCATCGCATTATTTAGTTGCACCAATAATGCTCCCCACCACCTCTCTTGTGCGATGATGACCCTTGCACGCCTTGGCACAAGCGGAGATGACGCAAGATTAAGCCTGTCTGGTGCGGATTGTAAAAGACTCACTTCACTATCATTTGATGGGTCACTGGGATGTCTTTCCGTTTCGCTAACTGAGTCAGTTTCATCGTCAATAGCCAGGAATCTTGAATGGCTAGTACTATCATCATCGGGGTGTCCATGTGTTAGGAATGCACTTGACTGCCCTCCATCCACTTGAATGACAGTCTCACCCGAGTGATCACGTAATTCAATAGGGGGATGCGTTTGGTTAGATGTTAGAACCATATTGGTAGGCAATGAATTATCATCCTTCCCTACCAACATGGCAAAGCCAGCCGTAAAGATCAGGAACCCCTCAAATGAAGTTGGCGACCTCCTTAATTTGGTTAAGCCAATCCCCATCATCGACAGGGCCAATGCACTATGGGCAGTGTTAGACAATGTAACGGAGCGAAGAATAGGCGATGAGATAATCATAGTAAAACCCCCTTATAGAAGAATACACACACAAAAAAGATACCCCCCTCTTTAATACAACTAATTACCGGACAACAAAGACGGGATCAATTGGAGTTGCTCATAAATAAGCAATGCCAACCCTTCTCGTGTTAACGCCCCCTCCTTCTTTTTTGGGTTGCCGGGGACCGGCAATTCAGTCAATGGGGTGTCGGATGTCGAATGAGACTTGGCGGCCGTTGCCAATACTGCACGCAACTCGGTTGTTAATTGAGCACGACTCGGCACCTCTTTGACTGCTGGCACCTCAGACAAACCCAATCCTTTCACCAATCGCCCCATCACCGCATTATACTCGGTCACCGATGGTTTTTTGTTGGGAAAAAACTGTTTGGCATCTGAAAAAAGTCCCACGCGGGTTAATGCCACAATAGCGGCCTCCCCTTTTTTACCTTTAATATCTTGAAATGACACCGTCTCGGTTTTGATTGCCAGCACGATACGGGGCAACGCACCTTCATGTGACGGGCTCGATTCGGTTGTGGCTGATGTTGCAGGCACTTCATCCACCGGTGTAGACGTTGCCACGCTCCCTGACTTATTACAAGACCATTCAGAGTGATTACAGCCTTGACCCATCTCTTTCTTACACTCAGTCATTTTACAGGCCGTCGAACCGGCAAACGGGTGACTAAAATTGAACCCCACCATCACATCGCCATTTAGTGACCACCGAAAAAACCCACCGGTCAAGCCTGATGCTGGATTTGGAACCGACACCACCGCGCCCAAGGCCAATGCGGCGTTGGGTGCGGTATACCCATTCACCACGACGGATATCTCAGGCTTAACCGACGCCAATGTAATGGCATCTATCGGATCAAACTGAAACCCAGCCGCCGCTGATACCCACCAATCAAACGAATTACTACGGTTACTCCCTAACAACCCCAGCCCACCAAATACATTGCCATAAGGCACTGCTTTAAATAGCCGGGCATCCACTTGATAAATACCGCCCGATTGACGGGCAACGGGGAAATACCCAATGTTGGCATCGTAACTAAAACCCACCACACTCGATACCATTAGGCAACTGGCTAACAAGGTCCACACACTTTTTTTCATTTTTTCACCTCAGAAAGATTGGGGTTATTTTCTCATAACATCACATTCCATTCAATGGGATGTTTATCTTTTTACGCAACGGGGAATACCCAACACGGTTTGGGTATGTTGGTTGGTTAACGACCCAATTGAAAGGGGCCCACGATGAAAAAAAAAGAGTCGGAGTCACCTGATGAAAGCCCATCGGATCCCGATGCCTATTTTGAATTGGTACCCGTTTCAAATACCCCCTTAAAACGATGTGTTCAAATGACGGTTCGCATGACATTTGAATCGGCCACTGTTTTAATTCAATTGGGGGTCAACTAAATGATCGGCATCATGGGGTTGAATCCGGGCTTAAAAGAAATATTTTTTGCGCGGCTGTTGATGGGTTGCCAATGGGGTTGGCACCATCCACTTTCGATTCTGTGCCGTCGATTCTTTTAAGACCATCCGATCCGTATACGCATCCAACAACCCATCGGCGGCTAAAAACCGAGAGGTTTCGGTGAATGTCACCCCGGACTGACGCGAGGCACCCAGCATGTCCAACTGGGGTTTAATGATCATTAACTGCCGCTTGGCACGGGTAAGGGCCACATACAATAACCGACGCTCTTCTTCTAAAGACGCCTCATCTTGACCGGATTGCACACTGGGCAACACCCCATCTACCATTGACAATAAAAACACTACTTTCCATTCGAGTCCCTTGGCGGAATGAATCGTACTGATCGTCAATCGCTCATCTGACACCTCACCCCCGTCTCTGCTTTTGCTGCTATCCGGTGGGTCCAGTGACATGTCGCTTAAAAAATCACTCAGTCGATGATAGCGTGCTGCAATGGGACGCAAGGAATCTAAATCCGTCATTCGACGGGCATGGTCGTCATAGCACACCTGAAACAACGGCAAATAAACCGATAACACCGCATTGACCGCCTCTAATGGGCTGGCCCACTGAGGTGCCGATGCCAACAATCGGATAAGGGTTTCCAAATCGGGGGCATATGATTTCTTTTTCCATCCATCCCATTGAATGGTGCCTTGCGCGGACAAATGAGATAACAACGTGGCGACCGCCTTGGGCCCTACCCCTTCAATCAGGGATAACACCCGACCCCAACTGAGTTCATCCCGTGGGTTTTGCATGAGCCGAAGGTAGGCCAATACATCTTTGATATGGGCCGTTTCAATAAACTTAAAACCGCCAAATTTTTGAAATGGAATCCCCGCCGTATTCAACGTAATTTCCAAATCATTGGCATTAAACCCATTGCGTACCAATACGGCCATGTCGTTGAGTGAGACCCCTTCTTCGATTAACGCCAACACACGGTTCTTGACCACCATACTTTGGGTGCGATCATCCGGCACGTCAATAAACAATGGTCGGCTACCCCCTTCGGTTGTGGTGAACAACACCTTGGCAAATTGACTTTGTTTGGCCTGGCTAATCACCGCATTGGTAAGGTCCAATATGGGCTGGGTTGAACGATAATTTTGGTCCAGTGTCACCACTTGGGTGCCCGGAAACTGCTGGGGAAACCCCAATATATTTTGGATATCTGCCCCACGGAATCCATAAATACTTTGGGCATCATCTCCCACCGCCATGATGTTGCCGTGACGACCCAATGCCCTCACAATATCGCCTTGAATGTGATTGGTATCTTGGTATTCATCGATCATCACATAGCGATATTGGTCATTGAGTTGCTCGGCAATGGATTCAATGCTCAAAATGGACCTAAAAAACAACAGCAAATCGTCATAATCCATCACTTGGGCTGTTTGCTTGCGATCGGTGTACGACTCGGCAATCAATCGAATATCGGCCACATAGTCGCTAAAAACAGGGTATTCTGATCGCACAATATCGTCCAATGAGTGCCCAGTGTTGATGGCTTTACTGATCATGTTGCCAATGGTCCCTTTTTTGGGGAATCGTTTTTCAGTGCGTGCCACCACCCCCGATCGTACCACCCCAATGAAATCATCGGCATCCGATCGGTCTAGGATGGTAAACGCCGGGTCAAATCCGATGCTGGGTGCAAATACCCTGAGCAACATATTGGCCACACTGTGAAACGTACCCCCCGCAATCGACAAGCACGCATCCCCCCCAATGGCCATGGCACGATGCATCATGTCTTGGGCCGATTTTTTGGTAAAGGTTAACAACAAAATCTGACGGGGATCTATCCCTTCTGAAACCAAGTAAGCAACCCGCGATACCAAGGTGTTGGTTTTACCAGACCCTGCCCCTGCCACCACCAACATGGGACCATGTCGATGGGTGGCAGCCTGAAGCTGAGCTGGATTTAAGGCCGATAAAAACGAATCAACCCGTCCCAATTGGATCATGGCCTGACATCCGACGACCGGCGTTTCAAGGGGGCCTGCTGTAAATAGGTCATCAGCTGGCTTGGGGTCATGACACTGGGCAATACCACCGGTGCCACATCAGGAGAAGCCCACCACACCATGGTGGGAACACTTTGTCGGCCGACACGCTGTAAGGCGGCTCCCACCAAAGGATCGGCGTGGGTCCAATCGGCGATCACCCATCGTATTCCCCGTTCTTGAATGGTCGCTATTACGCCCGGATGAGTAAA
>RGUG01000052.1 GCA_010027915.1 bacterium
TTCTGGCATGCTGTTACTCAGCATTTGTCCAATCTGAAAGGACGACTAAATGGGCCCCCATCGCAAGCCCACTTTCTGCTTTTTTGTGTCTTGTGTTCTCAGCCTTTCTTTTGTTTAAACCTTGGGATGAGCTTTTTATTTTGTTACGACACTCACAGAATTGGGCCGAATTTAATCATTTCTCATTTAACCGATTTGAAAACTCCGAAGGAGTCGTAGATTTTCTTCCCTTATTTCTCTTGGGGACACTGGCAAAACTAGGGCTTCCCCTCATAGAAACACACTTTGTCCTTTGTATCTTAGGGGCTTGGTTTTGTATTTGGGCGGGTAGAAAAACACTGATTCTTTTAAATTTCCCCTTGTGGTGATGGTAGTGGGGCCTTGTGAACAAAACTGACACACGAAATGGATGTTGTGTCATACCCATTCAACCCGGTTGCGATGTTGTTTTGTGACCAATAGCCAATCAGCTGACAACGGTCCACGGCCTCTTAATACATCACTGATGATCATGCCTTTGTTGTCGTTAAAAAACATCAAACAGTCTTCCAGCTTATCGCACTCAATTTCATCTAAAAAAAGCCGCCTGGGATCCCTTAAATGGCCTGTGTTTACAGGTACCGTTTCCCCTGTAAAACGCTTGAGTGTTTCAACCACCGACTGGGGAATATGCCACATCCGTTGATAGCGATCAACGCACCGTTTATCCACTTGATGATAACCCGCATTGTGATTGGCTTTTTTTAACGAGATAGTTTCAATCAAGTAAACGTCATTTACCACGATCTCGATGCGAATCTGACTATCGGCTTTTTTAAACCCAATGGTTTCTTCGATGGTTTTCTCACTCATTCCCAATTGGATGGCCCTGGCCTTATGAATACGAGGGGGGATCACCTGTGCAACCAATCGCTGAATTCTTTCTGGATGATACCCCATGATGACGAGCCACTGTTGGGCCTCTTGATCATGCCGATACCGCATCAATTTTGAGGCAATCTCACGTTCGTTGTTAAACCCACCGATGGCGGTGTAAGAACCGATTTCTTGGCGGGTTTTCATCTTAAAGTACCTGGCCTATTTGCGTGATAATCGCACGGATAACCGATACTGACACACTGTTACCAAACTGTTTATACGATTGGTTTTGATTTTGATCTAACACAAATGAGTCGGGGAAACCTTGTATCCTGGCACATTCTCTGGGACTTAGTTTTCGTACCACACCGTCTATCAAGTAGAGCCCTGTTTTGGCACCAGCCCCCCCACCATAGGCGGATAAGGTACAGGCATGACCATAGGGGCTGTAAATGCGTTCTCCCTGTCCACCTTTATTGACCGTTCCGATTTGAACGGGTTTATTCGGCCATTGGGTGTCACCAAATAGTGTGACGGGTGGGATGAAGTCTTTTTGAATCTTAATATCATCTCGCATGATTATTTTTGCGTTGGGAGAGGGTTCAATACAATCATAGAGCATACTTGGCTTTGCGATGGGGGATGGAAATAAAAAGCCTTTTACTTGTAATTGTTTTTTAAAACATACCATATACAAACGCTCTCTATGTTGGGGCAAGCCATAATGACTGGTGTTCAGAACGCGATAATAAACATCATATCCCAGCTCAGAGAGTGTGGTGATGATCACCGTCAACGTGCGCCCATGATCATGCTTGACGAGGTGTTTGACATTTTCAAGCAACACCACCTTGGGTTGATGATAGGCCACAATGCGTGCAATATCAAAAAACAGTGTACCCCTCGTATCGTTAAACCCTTGTTGCTTACCTGACACCGAAAAGGCTTGACAGGGGAACCCTGCACATAAAACCTCATGAAGTGGGATGGCAGAAGCGGCTGTTTTGGTAATATCCCCCAACGGGGTCATGCCAAAATTGGCGTGATAAACAGTGGCGGCCGACTTGTCCCATTCGGATGCAAACACACAGTGGGCTTGGTGGGCATCCATGGCAAGGTGGAACCCGCCAATGCCTGCGAATAAATCAATATAGTGGGTTCCTTGCAATGTTTTGCTGGTAGGGGGTACACAATCAATGGTCATTGGATGATCCTTGTGGGGATATGGTCAATGTAACAAACCCCATCATCATACATGATCAAGGCGTACATGTGACCTGTTATCAAGGTGGGGAATCCGGGTTTGAAAGATAGCGTTTGAGTGAGGGTAGACGCCGTGCTGTGTGAGATTCCCCCTACCCAGAGGGGAGAGGAAAAGGAGAGGTATCAGGGAGCAACCGCCCCCCGCCTCAAGCCCCCGCCAAGGGGTGCTACCTTTTTACCCGGGTGCCTCATGGCGACGCCCTTCGCTATCGGTAACGGGTTAGCGCATGCCCCACCATTCCCCCAGCACATAGCCACCCAATCCCACCAACACCGAACCGACGACCCACAGTAGCCCCATGACCCACGAGGCACGCAAGGCCAAGACCCCCTCCCTAGAAAACGCCGAAAATGTGGTTAAACCGCCTAAAAACCCCGCTGTGATAGCAGGGTGCACCGAGAGTCCCTTTTTGAGGCATATCCCGTACACCAGTCCCATCATCAGCGAGCCCACCCCATTAATCGCAAGGGTCCCCATTGGGCCCGGTACCCACGATGACACCACCACCCGTACCCATACCCCGACGCCCCCCACCACCATGATCCACCATCGATTCACCATGATCGAGACTCCTCACCCACGTGTGTCACGCCCCATCGCCGCTCAGATAAACCGCTGTGGGTACCGCTTGGCCATCGTCTTTCCAATGTGCGTGCTCTTGCCCCCCTCTGGTTCCTTTGCTTGAACCTGCGATCAACCCATTTCATGGCTTGTGCAACGACGCAAACCACGCCCGGTATCGGGTATTCGGTGCAATGGGCATGGGGGTTGCCATCCCGTGCTCAAGCAGGGTGGCGTTTAACATCTTGCCATTGTCGGTATACACGTAGGCCAACAAGCGATGGTACCGGTCCCGTTCCTGCCTGTCATACGCCAGTCGAATGGTATCCCCCGGCTTCACTTGCTGCTGGGTAAACTGGGTCGCCACGATCCCTGATCGTATCACCGCTTTTAATGGGATTCCTTGTCGACGGGCATCCCGTATGGCTTTTTGATTCGGCTTCGATTCGGGGGTATCAACCCCAATCAGGCGTACCAATTCACTCTGTCCGTCCATGATCACCCGCAAGGTATCCCCATCGACCACCCGTTCCACCACCGCCGTTGAGAGGGGCGGGGAGGCCATGATCCCCAGGTTCCCCATACCCAAGACCAGCATCAGCATGCCAAGGCCCCACGACCAAACGTGCCGACTCATGGTCTGGCACCCAGCATGGACCAGGTCACCGTATCCGACGATGGGTTGATGGCCAGTTCCAAGATTCCCCCTTGGGAAAGGGCGGTCGGAAGCAACTGCCCCAATTCGGTTTGGGTGCGTGCCACCCAATACGGGAGCCCGCTCAAGGCGGATGCCCATTCAAATCCCTGGTCATGAGGGGCCACAAACAGGGGCTCGCAGGCAGGATGAGACCGAATGGGCAAGGTGTCAAAAATACGCCCCCCATTGTTATTGACAATCACCAACAGGCCGTCATGACCACGCCAAAGGGGGAGGCTGCTGGCATCGTGCCGTACCGTTTGATCGCCTAAAATAGCCATGACCGGCCCATGGGTTAACAACCCAGCGGCGGTGGCCACCATGCCATCAATCCCACTGGCACCCCGATTCATGACCCATTCTTGGGACAAGTCTCTAAGCGACGACCACCAACGGATGGGTAAGCTATTGCCAATGAGCCCCCCCCATCCCGCGGGTCGTTGGGTCATCACACGGTCAATCAACGCCCATTCCGAATCAGGGTAACGGGCCAATAAAGACGACCGATGGGCCACATACGCCTCATATTGGGCGGCTATCATGGGAGAAAAAGCCGAGGTCACCGGAGAGAAGCGAATCGCAGTATAAGGGGTCACCCACACTGTTTTACTACGATGGCCAGGGTCATGGGAGTGCGGACTGGCAACCAGATGGCATACTTCCCCCTTAAATGATTGAATCTGGGATTGTAAGTCAACGGACAATACCCGTTCCCCCACCCAAATCAGACGCGAGGCCCCCGACACATCGAGTCCCGGAAAACTGGGTGTCATGTTCGGATGCTCTCCCACGGTAGGCCCATCGATGATGATCGGTATGCCTGATGTGGCCCAATGGGCCCCCAATGCCAGCCGTTGGGGCAGGGTAAGGGGGGGCATGTGTCCCACTATCACCACATCATGGGGCCCCACGGTCACCATCAAGGGAGGGGTGGCATCATGGGTATGCAACTGGGTGACGGGTAAGACAGTGGGCATGGGGAGGGCTAGGTCAAAGGGGGCATGAATCCGACAGTTTAACTGAATGGGCCCGGAATGGGCGGTGGCAAAGGCCATGGTATCCACCCAATACCGTACCATGGCCTCCGTGGCGGGTACTGGCAAATCAATGGTGCGGGCAAACGGGTGCAACAGCGAGGATTGATCAATGGCTTGGTTGGCATGAACCCCCACCTGATCATGGGGGCGATCGGCGGTAAGGATGATCATGGGGGTTTGTGAATAGTGGGCCTCAATCACCGCGGGTAATAAATTGGCCACCGCAGTACCGGAGGTGACCACCACCACCGCAGGACGACCAGTATGCTTGGCTGTGCCAAGGGCCCAAAACCCAAGCCCGCGTTCATCCGCATGACAGAGGGGTGAGCAACCTTGCTGATACAAGGCACTCACCAATGGGGTGGCACGAGACCCAGGGGCCACCCCCCATTCGGTGATGCCACACCGTTGCAAGGTGTCAATACAGGCATGGGCCAGGCGATATTGGGTCATGGGGCTATTCGAAGACATCGCGATACAGTTTCCATTTGGCCTCGATTTCGTGCCATTCTTCGGTCGCATCAGAGTCTGGCATGATGCCAGCCCCTGCATATAAGGTCCAGGTACGATGATGCCACTCGGCATATCGGATCAGTACCACCCAAATGGACCAATCGCGACAGACCAGTCCCATGATCCCACGGTATAACGACCCGGCGGGTTGGTTGTGTTGCATCAAATACGATACGGCCGTGTCCCGTGGCAGCCCTCCCACGGCAGGGGTAGGAAACAGTTGGTGGATCAGTTGGTCATCGGTAAGGTGGCAATCGGTAATGTCAAATGGGGTGCGGGTATGGGCCACATGTTGCAACTGAAGCACCTGCTGTTCCCCCCTTTTGAGGGAAGGGGTGAGGGAATGCAGTTGTTGGGTGATCCAATCGCAGACCACTTGATGCTCGGCCCTGTTTTTGTACGGGTACCGGCCAGTGCATCGATTTGTACCGTGGTGCCCTGACGTCTAAACAATGGCTCAGGGCTCAATGACACCATGCCATGATCCATGCTGTGGGCCATGATGAGCCGATACACACCCTGATTGTGTTGGTACAGCGAACCAAGAATAGAGGGCACGAGGGGGGTAGGGACGTCGTGATACTGTGCACGACGTGCCAATACGATTTTTTGGATGCCTGATTCAAAAGTGGCACGGGCATGCCCCATCATTTGGGCCCAATCCGTCGGGGTTTCGATAGGGTTCAGTGAAAACGGAGAAAAAGGGATAGGGGAGGGCCATGGGGTATCCTCGGACAGAGGAAGCCACGCAATAGGGGTACAAACGGACACAGGGGCATCAAGCCCAAAGGGAATGGTAACAAGACGGGGTAAGGTCCAATTGGGAACAAGTTCTCCCCAGTCATGATGGTCATATGACGTCTCTTCAAACGGCCCCACACCCAACCAGTTGTGATGGGTATCTCGGTCAGAAAAGAGAACAAACGGAAACGGTAGGGTGGCCATTGAAACGGGAGTGGGAGGTGTGAGCAAAGCAGGTGGAACAAAGCCTGGGTCTTGTCGAAGTGCCCCCACGAGCGTCATTTGCTGCATAAATAAAGGGTGACACTACCCAGCCCGAGGGTATGATGACGGAGGGGTCTCAACCCTGCTTGTGCCAGTTCAGATTGAAAGGCATCGGGGCGAGGAAAAGCGGCCACGGATCGTGCCAAATAGCGATACGAATCGGGTTGACGCGACCACCATCCTGCTAACAGGGGCATCACATGATGAAAGTAGAGCGAAAATGGGTAGCGAATCCAGGGGGATTGAGGCCATGAAAATTCCATGATGGCAAGTGTGCCATTGGGCTTTAAAACACGGGCCATTTCAGCCAATGATTGGGGTCGGTTGGCGACATTTCGGATGGCAAATACCATGGTGATGACATCGATGCTATCAGACGCAAAGGGCAAACATTCGGCACCGGCACACAAAAACGTGCAAGGGGTGTGGGTTTGGTTGGCTTTTTGGGAGGCAATATCCAACATGTGTTGGGCTGGGTCGACGCCCACGGAATGGGGCCACTGGCGTTGGGCCATCACATGCAAGATGACATCGCCTGTACCAGTTCCCAGATCCACGTAAGACAACCCCGGGGTGGTGGGCAACTGGCGACACAATATCCGTCGCCACCGACGGTCCTGTCCCAGCGAGATGAGGCGATTGACTGGGTCATAGTAAGGGGCTAGTTTATTAAACAGTTGGATGGTCATCGGCCGATTATACGACAAGTGGTGGTATTTTTCATGGGGGAAAAGAGACATTGGGTTACCCCATAGACGGGGTCATTTGACAATTCAGCCCCCATTGGGTAGCATCAGTGGCCTTATACGTATTAGTCACCCCTCTTACTAGTGGGTGTTTTCGGAGGATTTTGGGTATGTTCGCAGTAATTGAAACCGGTGCCAAACAATACATCGTCAAAGAAGGGACCACCATTGACATCGAAAAAATTGAGGGTGACCTGCAATCAGAAATTGTTTTTGACAAGGTATTGTTGCTCAGCCGAGACAATGAGCAGGTAACCGTGGGTCAGCCGTATCTTCAAGATGTCACAGTTAAAGCCCGCATTATTAACCAATACAAAGATGACAAGGTGATTGTGTTTAAATTCAAACCCAAAACAGGCTACAAGCGAAAAGCCGGACACCGCCAACCACTCACCACCGTTCGCGTTGAATCCATTCAGTAACACATAAGAAACGAGGCACATCATGGCACATAAAAAAGGAAAAGGCAGCACAAAAAACGGGCGTGACTCCCAGTCCAAACGATTGGGTGTTAAGGTTTTTGGTGGTCAGTTTGTATCCGCTGGTTCCATTATTGTTCGTCAACGTGGCACGGTATTTAGAACGGGTGACAATGTGGGATTGGGTCGTGATTTCACCATTTTTGCATTGGTAGATGGGGTTGTGGCGTTCAAACCACTTTCTCGCACAAAGAAAAAAATATCCATTATACCTGTTACAGCTTAACCCATGATGAGTGACCACTGGTTAGTGGGTCAATCGTGTGGAAGGGGTCTTCAGGCTATTCATTCGAATTTCCCTTTTTTTATGACGTTTCAATTCGTTTCTTACTTGTTTCTGTTTGCTACATAGGGGGTGATGGGTGTATATCTTGCCGATCGTGATGGGTTGCCTAATGGGTTGGATCATAAGATCAATACAGCAAGTCAATACGGGTGATCCCCCATCCCAATGTCTCTCGTTTGACCGTCGTGTGACGGGCTTCCTTCTTGATGATCACACCGGGTGGGTGGCGGTTTCCCTTGGTCAGCTGGATAGGGGAGGCAGTGCTAGGGTCATGACAGGAGGGTGGCGAACAGCTGTCATCCGTGATCCGATGGGGTGCTGCTGATGATTGATCGGGTTAGCATTGTGGTGCAGTCCGGGAATGGCGGGGCGGGGGCTGTGTC
>RGUG01000053.1 GCA_010027915.1 bacterium
GCCCTGTGCACAGGGCCTTTGGGGTTTAAATACTCTCAAGTATCGATGTCTAGTTTATAGCGGGGGCTAAAGAGGGACTGCCCATTCGTTTTCATTGCCTGATACGGTTTGGCATGTTGTATCTCACCATCGATTTAATCCACGTTGCCTGTTGTGAAGGCCCTTTTTTACCTTGTTTGATGACCATTCATTGAATCACGATCTCCTTCGTGTTGAGATGGTGTGCAGCGGTCTTGGGTGATGTTTGCCAAATGATCACCCCCATCTCATCACATGCCGCCCTATCACCCTGCTGTCTCGTCAGTCTTTGTGTTACCCGTTCCTCACTCGTTGCCCGAAGAGTGGGCGGCATCTTGCATGGGCATTCCCCATCCCCGACTTTTCCTCACCCATGGCCCATTCATCACCCCCATGCCCATTGGGTAAGCCCCACGCAAGGGAAGGTCCCCACCAACCGTCACGCACCATCCCCCGTTTTAAATCTACCCCTTGGTGCCCTCTAAAAAAGCCGCATGACAACGGGTGACATGCTCAGACAAGCGGGCCCACAAATCAGTAATGGGGGTATCAACACCCCACACTTGCCGTACCAACATGTGCGATTCTTGGGGGTCAACTGGCAACCGGTGGGTTTGCTGATTATCCAAAATCTGCAAGGCATGTTCCAGTCGACGAAACACCATGTAACTGGTCATCAAATCATTGGCTTTGAGCGGGTCTAATACGCCCTGTTTTTTTAGGTAGGTAATCGCCGGCAAGGTACTACGAATCCACTGGCCAGGAGGGTGAGCCAATACCATCACCTGAATTAAAAATTCAATGTCTCGAATCCCCCCCCGACCATTTTTGATGTCCCAGCCTTCGGCCCCCTTACCACAGCCGCTGACTGCCAATGACTCCGATTGCTGAATGGCCCGCTCCCTCATCTCACGCACCGATTGCCGGTAAACCCCCTGATCAAAACGATCCACACATGGCCGCAACCGATTCATCACCTCAAACCCGGTGGCCCAATCGCCCGCCAACGGTCTCATTTTAAGCAAGGCCTGCATTTCCCAGGGGGCCGCAGTGTCTTGAAAATAACGAACCAAGGCATCGGTCGTACCCACCAAGGTGCCCGACCGACCGAATGGACGCAAATTAAAATCCACCCGATAACAATGCCCATCCCCAGTGACCTGTGCCAAATCGTCACGTAATGATTTCACCAGTTCCGTGGCCCCTGCCAACGCATCGGCCACTGGCACGGTCAAGCCGGTCGTATCCAAAACAGGAATTAAATCAATGTCTGAACTGTAGTTCAATTCACTCCCACCCAACTTGCCCATGGCCAACACACAAAAACAGTGGGCAATGGAATGGAGCCCCAAGCGTTGTATCCCCCGCTCAAGCGAGGCCATCACACACGTTTCGGCCAACAACGATAAATGGCGGTAAATCACCGGCAATTCGCGTCGGAGGGTCATGTCTTGAATGGCAATGCGCAACACATGCCGATGCTTGAAACGACGCAAGGTCGCACGAAAGGTATCCTGGCCATCCAACAAGGTCCACTCCACGCTGAGGGCACCCCGTCGGGGCATGGCATGCAAATGGTCCGTCTGGGTAATGTCATAAAAGTCGTCAGGATGCCGAATCAGCAAGTCAGATAAATAATCACTGGTAGAAAACAAATCCAATAAAATATCCAAACGGGCCGGCTGGGCCAACAACATAGCATAATGATCACGTGGGGACGGCACCGCCCGCACAAACCGTTCCCAGTGATTCAAGGCCCGGTCCGGATTCGGCTTGCTTTTCAGCCATTGCACCGCCAAAACAGCCAAACGGGCAAAGACACTCGGTTCCCCCATTTGGGCCAACAAGCGAATGTTGCGGGCGGCCTTTTCTGGGCGTTGAAACAACGAAAAAATACGGGTCACCATCTCGGATGGCAAGTGGGGATTCAGCACCCAATCGGCCACGTTGGCCACCGTTGAGGAGGGCAAAGACTCCCGAGAAAAATACCGCTCTAAAAACCCGCGAACCATGGCCGTCACGGTTTCAAACTCTATCAGGAGCTGATCCGCCGGACCAATTCCCGCTTGGGGATGATAGCCCATGCGACGCGCCAAATGATCGAATTCTGATTGATCTGGATGGGGTAAATTTAAATCCTCGGCCGAGCCCCGCAACACCCGCAACCCATTGATTAATCGCCGCAAAAAAATGTAGCCATTGACCAATTGCTCCAACATGCTAGCCTCAATCAAGCCGGCCGACTGCAAGGCCCGCAAGGCTTCTCGAATGCGAGGGGTTTTTAACTCAGGGACCGTCGACCCATATTGGACTTGTAAGGCTTGTACCGTGTATTCCAAATCGACCAACGCCCCAGGGCTGAATTTGGCATTGGGTTGGACCCATACTTTTTGATCATGTTGCCGTTTTCTCAGGTCCCATAACGATGAAAAATCAGAAATGGATTGGTGATACACCCATTCATCCCGCAAGCATTCGATACGACGACAAAACCCGTCATCCCCTGCCACCCCCCGCAATCGAACCAAGGCCAAGCGTTCGTACAATTGGGCATCCCCATCCCGTCCAAAATACCGACAAAATTGTTCCACACTCGACGCCAGGGGCCCGTCTTTGCCATAAGGACGCAAACGCAAATCAATGGCAAAAATACCCGATCGTTTGGCCACAATAAACCGGTTTAATTCTTTGACCAATTCCCCAAAAAACACCTGATTGGAGATGGAGTGGGCCCCATCGGTGTACCCCGCATCACTAAATACCATCAACAATTCGATATCCGAGGCATACCCCAAGGCCACCCCCCCCAATTTACCCAACCCAAAAACCCCCCATTGAACCGACAAATTCCCAATGGTCTTGGGTTCCCCATACAATCGAACCAGGGATGCCATGACCACCTCACACGCCACCTGAATCACCGCTTCGACCAATTCGGTTAATTGCTCGGACATCTCCGTTAACGAAATCCGTTGACACAAATGCCGAAGATCCATTTCAAAAATGGCTTGGTCTTTAAATTGGTTCACGACCTTTTGTTTGGCTTCGTCCGTGATCACCCCGGAAAGGGCACGGGCCAACCGTATGGCGACCGGCTCAGTATGGGGCGGCACATCACCCAAAATCGGTTCCAATGATTCGTAATGGGTTCGAATAAAATCTTCCCATAAATATTCCGATGCCCCCAATACCCGGGCCAAGTCAGCCAATGCCAGGGGGTTGGTCAAAAAAGCCAACCGTTGTGCCGAAGGCTGAGACACCAAAATGGATTGAATTAATTGTTCATATCGGGTGATGGCATCATACGGATTGGGGGCTTGATTCAAGTAATAAGTAAATTGCTTGCAAAATACCACCGACAGACGCAAGGTATCCAACGCCACCGGATCCTCGATTTTATGACCTTGTCGATCGGTCAAATGAAACACGTCTTCAATGACATGGTCATGGGTATTGATACTTAACTGCTGAACCGATAAGCCATGGTGGGCCAAGGCCGTACAAAATGAAAACAAAAAAAACGGGGTATCTTGGGTCGTCAGGGTCAATTGGGTGGCATGGGGCAAGGTGTTATCAAACCTCACTTGGGCGGGCGATAACGGGGCCACTTGACTCCCCGCATGGTCAGATAAGTGCTCAGACACCCGACGCCACAAGGTATCAATGGCCACCGAGGGGTTGGATTCCAACAACGCCCCCATTCCCATGAGTGCCCGCTCCAAACTTTCTTTCCAACTGACCCAGTCCCGGTCATCCAATCGTCGACCCTCAAAATAATCCACAATTTTTTTTCGACGCCACTGCCGCCACATCACATCCCGATTCCATCGCCCGTTGGGTTTGGCTTGGGGGGCATAGGTAAAAATATCCCCTTTGATAATGTCCACCCCATGGGCCGCCAAAATACCCGTGGTCGCCGCCAATAAAAACGGATAATCCATCGCCACCACCGTCACCTGCACATTCCCATCCCCCACTGATTCAACCCATACCGTCAAGGGGCTATCGGTCGAAAGGGCCGCCAACGCCGTCATGTGTTTGACCATGTCATCCGTTGAAAACGATTCAAAATAGCGATCCGGTAACCGCGTCAGGGCATCGGACACCTCGTCTGGATCCAGATGCAACAAGTGGGGGTGGAGAAAGTCCCGATTCATTTATAAGCGCCCCAACACCCCCTGGGCATTGGACCGGGTGATCATGATACGTGGTAATTGAAGGGGATTGGGATTGCGTGACAAGGGAATCAAGGTAGGGCCGGGCTGAATGGTCATCGCATAGCGGTACCCGCTGGCCTTTAGCAATTGTTTCCCAGACACCGAAAACACCCCAAACGGATACACATACAGTTGAATGGGTCGACCCAATTGTTGGCTTAATCGTCTTTGAGACAATCGGACTTCATTCTCAAAATCTTGGGGTCGTTTGGCTTTAAATGCCTCTGACAAAAACTCGTGAAAATACCCATGGGACGCCACTTCCGCCCCATTGTCTACCGCCGATTGCAACTGCTCCCAGGTCATGGCAAAGCGTCGCGACCCAATAATCCCCGGGTAAATGGCAAACATCACCGGAATGCGTTGGGGACGTAGCACCTGTTGATACGCCTCATACGCCGACCGATTGCCATCATCAATCACCAACAACACATTTCGGCTCCCCGTAATCTGGCCTTTGGTCATGGCATCGAATGTCACAAAGCGATACCCCTTGGCTTGTAGGAGTTGGATATGGTTCGAAAATTCAGGAATAGAAAAATCCGTTTCCAACCGTGGATGACCCAAAAACGTGTGGTAACAAAGCACCGTCACCGATTGGGCAGCCGTCATGCTGATCACCCCCATCCAAATCATCCCTGCCATTAGCCAATAAACGGTCTTCATGTGCCCAACCTCCTTACCCAATGCGTGGGGATCACGCCATACAATGCCACGATGTCATCATCTGATTGCCCCGATACCAATCCGGTGTCACGCACCCCGATACCCGTCACGCCCAAATCAGTGGCCAATTGCACCACATTGCGTGGGTTATCATCATAAAACACCACCTGATCATCCCAATCCAAGGGCACCAAACGACGCACCACGTCCGAAAACAACGGCATGGGTTTGCCCATCCAATGCACAGAAATGGGCAAGGTCTCCGCCAACTGCTGGGCATAATACCCCGCCACTTTGACCAATACGCCATTCCCTGCCGATACCCATCGATCAGGGTTAATCGCCACCACGGGACGCTGGGGATCTCGAGCCAACGACTCATACACCCGCTGATAGTCTGCATCGTTGTCATCCCCCGTACTGGCGGCCACCACGATGACCTCCGCCCCATCCGGATGGTCCACCGGACACCCCCCCGCATGTTGCACGTACCATATTGAATCGGGATACCCATAGGTATACACACGACGCCCCTTGACCCATGACTGGCAGGTGGGATCAAGTGCCAGCCCATGACCCGAGGACACAATACACCCAGGGGAGACCGGGACCCCCATACGGCACAAGTGGGCCGCAATCTGAGGCGGGGACGCCGTGGTATTATTGGTCACCACCCAAATGGGAATCCCCTCGGATGCCCAGTGGTTGAGTTGGGCAATGGCCGACGGGATGGGCCCCGACTCATTATAAATGACCCCATGGGCATCCGTCAGAACCGCCCGCGGTTTAATCGGGTACATGGCCCGTCAACGTATACGATTGGGGCCCACTCACCGCTACCCCATCGGCCAACAAGTCTCCCACGGTGACAATCTCATACCCCTTGGCCCGTAATTGGGCCACCATTTTAGGCAGGGCCTTCAGGACATCCCCCCCATTGTGCATCAACACAATACTACCCGGCTTCACCCCATCCATTACCGCTTGGGCGATGGCATCCCGAGGGTGAACGGCCTTCCCATTGACTCGCCATTCATCGGGCACCGGAAAACGAGACGACTGCCCCACATAATCTTTGGCATTCACATCCCATAAAATGGTGGTCAGCCCTTCATTGGCGGCCAACGCAACCACACGGGGATTAAATTGACCACCCGGTGGACGAAAAAACCGTGGCCATTGACCGGTGGCCCGGTAAATCAACTGGTTGGTCTTACGCAACTCCATTTGGGCCTCCGCGTCATCCAGTAAGGGCAGGCGACGGTGGGTGTATCCGTGATTGGCCACTTCGTGACCATCATCGTGCAAGTGACGCACCCAATCAATATGATGACTTATTTCTTGTCCAACCAAGAAAAAAGTCGCTTTTACCTGAAGGGCTTTCAACAATTGCATCAGGGGAAGTGCGTGCTCTGGTTTGGGGCCATCATCAAACGTAAACGCCACTTTTTTATGAGGGGTGGATACCGACCATGCCGTCGTCGCCCACAAGGGGGTTACCCCCAACATGACGCAACAAAAAAAGATCCATAATGGGGGCACCGGCAAATCACTTTCTTATCCCGAATAGGGAGCCACTGTCATCCGTGCAGGAAGTATACAAGACCCCGCGAGTTGGAACCAGGGGAAGGTCCGAATGGGTCGTGCGGTTTTGCGGCACATACCCATATGGGCCCACCCACTATTCCCCCACCAACAAAATGAATCGAAAAAAATCAATTCAACTTGATGGGCCCATCGGTCGATGATTAGGTATGAACAAGATACCGCCCGTTCCTCCAGGGTCTCCTCCGCCAACCCAGTCAAGCAAATATATAGCAATTGGACCCGACGCTGGATTAAGGGCTTTACAAGTGCCCCGCAAACCAGATGATCCAGTGTGGAAATCGATAACCAGCTCCTGGGGTCGTCACACCGTGGCACTGCCCCACAACCCCTGCTGCTCAATCGCTGATTGTTTGGCCAGCCTACGCCAACAGGGTATCCCTTTTTTTATGAAAGGGGGTGCGGCGTGGGACCTGTATCAGCAGGTTGAGTTACCCTCACCATCCCAGGCTCGTGACGCCCTACACGATGTGGACATTGGGATTACCGCACCATCAGTCGAGTATCTCGTTGGTATCCTCACTTGTTTTAACCTCCATCATACCGTCGCCATCCGACCATCCAATGGGCATTCCCCCCCTACCCTCATCAAAACGCAGCATCCAGACGCCACGACATACAAAGTATGTTTGCTATATGAGGGGCCCCATATCATTGGGTATTCACTGACACTACCCCCGACGCAACCTGATGGGTTGTCATTGGATGTGTCGTTGATGTGGCCTGGCAAAAGTGGGGTGGATTATGTTCATACTGATTTAGCCGTCCAAATCACACAACAGACGACCAGGTTTATGACCCTACATGGTTATACGATGGCAGACGTCATCGAAGCACGACAAACCAAAAGAATGATCGAAACCGATCAGCACGTGGTGGGGTTACACTGGCGGTTTTGTAAATGGGCTAGCCGAGGGTATCACTACAATGAGGACACATGGGCCCATGCCCAAGAATCGTTTGAACACGCTTACCTGGATCCAAGGTCAACCATGACCACTCACATGCCACGTCGTTTTGACGGCATGAGCCCTCAAGAGCAAGAAAGGGAATGCTCGGTCATGCTCACCATGTGTCTGCGTCTCAATCTGGCAGTGCCAAGGTGGGTAGGAGAGAGATTTCCATCGATCCGTCCATGGCCCCGCGGGGAGGCAGCTCGCTCTACGTGCTGGTGCCGACCCCGAACGTGCAGCCCGGTTTCAACC
>RGUG01000054.1 GCA_010027915.1 bacterium
GATCCCACCCAAAATGCCCAAGCCTTGGTCAATGATATGGTGGCATCGGGGCGGCTATCGGCGTTTGGTGACTTGTTGCAGTTCGATCGTCAGGCCTCGTTTTTGTATGATACGGGGCCTTATGCCACCAATGCCGAAATTAAGACGATTATCAACCGCTTGGTAGACCGCCCTATTTTGCGGTTGGTGGGTCAAACGCAAGATCGGGTGGTGGTGTATCAGTCGGGTGCCGTGGTACTCGGATCGGAGTTCGCGGAGGTGCCCGGACTGATGTTGAAGGGTATGGTAGGGGTGGCCACCACCACACCCCAAGCGGATATTCACATGGTATTACCCATGTCGAGTGGAGGGGTTTCACTCAATCGGGCGGCCATTTGGGTGGCCACGATGAATAGTGTCCCCACCCAACCCATCTTGGTGGTGGATGAGTATGGCAACGTTGGCTATCGGCAACTGCCTGATTTTAGGCCTTATGGTTCGTCCCTTCAGGATCCCAATCCAGAAAAGAAACGTGCGTATTTATTTGCTTCGTCCTTGCAGGTAAGCGCCATGGATTGGTGGAATGGCATGACGCTGACCAATGGGGCGTTTGCAGGTGACCCCTGGATGAGCATGCCGTTGCAGGGTGTTATGAAGCCATTGGTGTTTCCATCGGCTAACCTGAGCGTAGTGAGGGGTCTTTCGGTGATACCACGAACCGGCAATGTTGGGATTGGGACCCCCTCCCCCAGTGCCTTGTTGACCCTATCCAATCGCTCGTCGGTACAAAATACGTTGTTGTCTTTGCCTGTTCGATGGCCGACCTTGGCCTTTGATTGGGATGGGGTCGATCGGATGAGTATCGGGCGTCGGTTATTTGCACCCAGTACCTTGCTGTTTTATGCGGGTGGGAGCCAGATAGACGATGCGGCATTGGGCAACGCCAGCCTTGTGATCACGCCCACTCAAGTGGGGATTAAGACGATCCCCCAGTCTGGGGTGGTATTGGATGTGGATGGGGTGTTGGTCCTAAGGCCCTCGGCCAATGCCAGTGTGTCGGCGGTTCGGATAGGTAGTGGGCCGATGGTCGTACCGTCAGCGCCGTTGTTATCTCCCTTGTTACTGGGGGTTTCTAGGGTGGATGTTGCCAATTTTTCGGTGGGGGGGGTCTTGCAAGATTGGGCGGATGGCCAGAATGGGTCGGTGGTTCGGTTTTCTGATTTGGGCGGGGGATTGTATTCGTATACAGGGATTGGTCGCACAGACCCTGCGGTGGAATTGGATGTAAGGGGAACAGTGCGGGTGGATGCCCTGATGGCGACCAGTGCCACTTTTTCGGTGGTGACGGCCAGTACCCCAGTAGGGTTTTTAGAATTTGGTGAGCCCGCCGCCTTCTTGTCGGTGGCATCCGATCGGCTGGTGGTTCAATATGGATCCAACCAGGTGGATTTATCAGCGGTGATGACCCAAGGGACATCGTTACGGGGAGGTCCATTGGGAATATTTGCGGATACCAGTGTCGGTTTGCCCCCTTTTGCAGGTACCGAGATGGCTTGGAAACCCGATCGAGATGATGTATTGAATGCCCCGGGGCAATGGTCGGTGACGGGTTCGATGTCTTTGGTAATGCCCAGTGTCACGCGTGCATTGTCTACCCAATGGATCCCGACGATGACGATCAACACAGGGTTTTCGCATCACGTATCGTTGACGCGGGGGCCGTTTTTATCGGATTCATTTGGGTATCAGCTAACCCACTCAGGTGTCACCCTTTCGAACGTGGTGGATACGGAGGTGTTGGGCTGGAATGTGGTGGTGACCTTTAATCCGACGGCCACTTTATCCAGTGGGGTGGTCGGGGTCGGCTTGAATGTGGATTTAACGCAAGCGGTGGCCCAAACGGTGGGGGTAAGGGGAGAAAAAATAGCGGCTGTTTTTATGCCGGTTCCCGGTCAGCCGGGGGTTGGCATTGGGACCTCTTATCCCAAGGCCACATTGGATGTTAAAGGGTCGATGGTGGCGGACCGATTTATTATTGGGTCTGAACTGTCTCTGGTAACCATGAATGTGGGGGCTTCCTATTTGGATTTAACCCATTCTCAAGGCGTGGGGATAGGGCTCTCATCGCCCATGGCGGACTTGGACATCAATGGTGCCGCCCGTGTCGTAGGGCTCATGAGGGTGAAGCGAGGGGTGGTGGCCCCGAACTTGTCGATGGTGACCGCACCGTTTATTGTAGCGAATGATCGGGTGGGTATGGGTATGACGACACCGGTTAGTGCGTTACATACCCAGCATCTGATCAATGCCCTGACCCCTTTGTCTCGGACCGGGTTTTCATATGGGGTTCATGTGGGGGATGGCAATATATATGCGGCCTATGGATTGACTGGACTGACGGTGTCCTTGCGTTCGCAAGTAGATAAGTTTGGCTATACCAGCGAACCGGTTAACTGGTTGGGGGTGTACCCTTTATCAGCCGCACAAGTACCACCCGTTGCGTATGGGGTGCGCTTGAATGCCACGGGGTTGTCCGTGGCCCCAACGCCTTTGAATCCCAATCCCTCGCCTGGCTTAACCGGGTTATTGATTACCATGCCCAATCAAGTGAATGCCAAGGATAGACTACTAGCGGCTACTTTTCTCAATACAACCGGTGGAGTCAAAGTAGGGATTGGTCTGACCAATCCAAGTGAGGCCCTAGAGGTGGCAGGGGATATTAAAGTTGACTCGTTTGATCTGTCGTTGGTGTCAACCCGATTGTTTCCTATATTTGGGGCAAGAAACATGGTGGTGTTAAATCAAATGAACGTGTTGGGCCCTGTTTTGTTATCCAGTATTAAGATCAATCGAACGGTGACAGCCAATCAATTGACGGTGTTGGCACCTTGGGATGTGCCGTCTTTGGTGTTATGGCCCCAAACGGCGGTTATGGGGGTGCTGACGGTGTCGGACCCCGTGGTGAGAATTGCCTCTATTAACGCATTGGCGGGGTCTTTACAGGTCGTGGTGGCGAGTGTCAATCGTGTGGGACCCCTGGTTGATACGACCGTGTCTGGTACCGATGCGTTGAAGTTGGGTGACGGTGTCCTTTCTTCGTTGCGTGTTGACCGGATGGTGACCGCTTCGGCCTTGTTGATTCCCAATCGATTGAGTGTGGCCAATCAAACAGTAGGGATAGGGGGTGAGGCAGGCTCGTGGTTGCATGTTCGCCAAATGGGGACGTTACCCTATGCCCCCGCTACTGTGAATACCTGGGCCACGGTGCATATTCAACATCCCACCACTTCCAGGTCGGATGACTCTCCAATTGGGTCGGGTATTTATGCTGCTTTCCCCAACGGACAAGGAGCAGGTGTGGTGGCGTATCGGACCACCACGTTGACGGCCCCTGATCGCACGGACCACGCCTTGCTTTTTTTAACCACGGGCTTGGGTGTGGTTCCAACAGATGCCATGAGGGTATTGGCATCTGGGCAAGTGCAAATGGGTGCTTTACCTGCCATCGGGGATACGTCGTTGTCCGCTTACGCATTGCTCGTGTCGGGTAATGTGATGGTCTCGGCGGTGCGGGGTTCGGCACTATTTCCGATTCAAACATCGAGTCTTGTGTTTGCCGGCTCGGTGGCCACTGTGAGTGCCACCACTCAGTTTGCGGATTCTTATTTTAATCCTGCCTTGACGGCACGGTGGCTGAGCCTGGCCTCTCAAAACACCTTGATCAATCCCATGGGCCTTTCTCATGTGGCAGTGGCCTCACCTGGCAGTGGGTTTCCTGTGGGGTCGTTTGTTTTTACGAATGCCGCCAATCAGCAGGCCAACTTGGGGAATGAGGCGTTTGTGGGGGATCGATATTCCCTGTTGGTATACCACCACGCCACCGGTCAACTCACCAATGTGTCACCCAATACCATGTGGGTGGATTCGACCCAATGGCGTGTCACGGTGAATATGACCACCAGTGGTAGTGGGGTGACCAGTGGGATTCGTGTGGTGTCTCGCCGTCCGGTTCAAACAAGTGGTGCCGGATTGATGGTAAGGACCAGTGTGGCCCCGCGCGATGTGTTACAAGCGGGCGTCACCCTTAGTGCGATGTCATTGGGTGTGACGGGCAATGGTCGGGGGAAGGGGGCGGTGTACCGGGCATTGGCGGTGGATGTGTCCCTGGTGCCAACCCGTTCATACAGTGGGTTGACCCTGCAATATGGGGCGGCCCATGCGGCGTTGTTTCAACCGGGTCGTGATGCTCAAAATGCCTGGTTATTGGCCGATCGTTGGTCCTCCGTGGGATTGGATCAGCCCGCGATGATTCGCATCAAGGGAGACCCCACCCTTGCCGATCCGTTGTGGACCGTCGAATCGTCTGCTGCCAGACGGGGGAACCTATGGGTGAGTAAAGATATTAGCGTGTATGTCACCAATTTGGGGACACGCTCAAGTATGGAACCAAGCTTTGCTGTCCCTGCATTGATGGGGGTGTTGGGGCAAGGGGAGCTATTGCGATTTCGTGATAATGGGGGGGCATCATGGGTGTTGACGGAGAGTCAATCGTTCCCTCAATTATTGTTGGGTGTGACCCAAGCGGGACCCGAGACCCTTCAAGTGAACGGAACGTTGCGGGGCAATGAATCGGGGATATTCGAGGCCATTGATACGGATTTATTTCAACATGCCGTCCCTCAGGGGATCACGATTCTGAGGCCAGACTCTGCGTTGGATACCCGGGTTGGGTTGGGGGTGTCTAATCCTACCTATGGGTTAGAGGTAGGCAGGCAAGTGACAGGTTCGATGATTGGTACGGCCCCTGATCTTCAGGTGGTGCACCAACTGACGATGGGGATGAATTTTTCGACTTATCCCGGCAATGTCATGCTCAAGGGGCTTGATATTGGCATGGCGGTGTCGTCCAATATTGGCCTTGATAATCAGGTCGTGTTGTCCAGTGGGGCCTCGGCACTGTTACTTGGTATTGACGCCACGAAGGCCATGTTGACAGGCCAAGCACGGGTTATCGGACTGTCGGTGAGTCTGAATCAAGGATCAGGCCGCGTGGCATTGTTGAATGGGGGCGGGGTGGGAATCGGAACCTTGACCCCTCGTGCGATGCTTGAAGTGGCGGGTACGATGTCGGGCCATTCATTCTATCAATCGTCGTTGGGCAATTGGCAATTGGACCGTGCCACGGCCAATACTTTGGGCGTGTTGGCGATGGTTAACGTACCGTCTTTGACTGTAGGGCGTTCGGTATCTACCAATGTATTAAGAATTTTGGCCGCCAATTTTGTACTCCCCAGTTCAGATGATGGGGAAGAGTTTAAAGTGGAAGACGTGTTCTCGGATTTTGCTGCTATCCCCCAATTGTCGCTTAGTAACACCCATCAGATTGAGTCGCCTGATGGGTCACGTTTGGGCCCATCGTTTCCGTCTTTTTCCTTAAAGGGTAGTGTATGGGGTGACGGGACCCTCACCGCGGGGTGGGTGACCCTTAACCAATTCAACACCCGTGACGATGTGGTGGTGCAAGCACCCATGGTGACACTCAACCACTCGCTTCGTACCCCCCGCCTGATGGCGGGTGTGCTGGGGTTTTCAGTGGCCAACCCCCTCACTTTGGGTGCCATACCGCCTAACGAAACGGCGATGATGGTCAGTGGGAATGCGTTGTATGTAAAAAATAACGGACAGTCTAGTTGGTTGAATCTTTCCAATCCCAATCAGACCAACGGGGTGCCCAATGCCCTGGCGTATTACGGGGATAGTGGGACGTTGGGTAGTCATCCTTTTTTGGAGTGGGCCAGTCCGACTGTGAGGGTGAGGGGAGCATTGGTGGCCAGTGCCAACATACCGGCGAACCAATCGGGTACCGTCATGTCCCAACGACTGGGTTATCCATTACGAAGTATGACGGGTCCGGCGTCTGAATTGGTGGGGGTGAAGACGTACCTTGATAACATCATGGTGGCCAATGGTGATCACGTGATCGGGTTGCGTGTGTCGGTTGATTCGTCGTTGTTTGATACCACCTATTTGCCAGATGGACAGTTGGTAAGGGGGCAAAAAACAGCCGCGTTGTTTTTGGGTGGGGTCTCTTGGAATGTGTTGATTGCACCGACATCCAATACAGGTGTGATATCAGATATGACGTCAATGGCCGCCTTATGGATTAGGCAGCCAAAATCCACCGATGAAGGATGGTTACAGGTACTGGGTGGTATCGAGGGGGTCGTCTTGCACGTGACGGGCAATGTGCTTCGTTCGGGAAAAGTGTCACCACCCGTATCATCGGCGTGGGCCGTATCGGGATTACCTGGTGTTCCCTTGATGGCCGTGATGGGGGCCAATGGGGTGCTGATGTTGGTCTCTGATAACCAAGTGGCGATTGCCACGACCAATCGACGGGGGACCCTCACCGTTCCCGTGATCAAAGGGGACCATGTAAGTATTCGGACCGTGACGGTTTCGATGGGGGTGGAGGTGGCCCAACAATCGGCGATCCCTGTGATGTGGCGTCCCACTCAAATAGGGATTGGGGCTTCATCGGCCACATCCGTATGGACCATTCAAACACCCTGGCGAACCCCTCAGGACGTGGGGTTGGTACCATCGACCAGCATGAGGGTGTGGGGAGGCCTAACGGGGGATCAGACCATGACGGGTATCAAGGTGGGGTATCAGCAAAATGGCAGCGTGTCGTGGGACTCGACTACGGTCATTCAGGGGGTGGGTGTCGACATGCGGACGTTGGGTGGTAATGGGGATAGTCGCGGTCTCTGGGTACGGGTTCCGTCAGGAAAAGTGGCCTTTCAAACCAATGGGCGGATGGGGATTGGCTCCACTGAACCGGCCGACCCGTTGACCGTGACGGGTTTGGCATCGATGAATGAATTGGTGGTGGAAGGTTCCATGACCGCACAGGCTGTGACGTTTTCGATGGCGGAGATGACCCGTGTCACCCTTAATCAATTGAGTGTTACGGACCTTCTAGGGCATGTGACATTGACGGTGAATGAGACGATACAATATGGCACGTTGCGTTATGGGTCGATCACCCAGTCATCAGCGGACAATTTATCAACGGATCAGATGCGTGTGGTCACATTGTGGGTGAATCCAGCGGTCGATGGGAATACGGTTCGACCTTCTATGAAAGTCGAGGGAAATTCCCGTTGGCAATCATGGGTGGTGACACCGTTTGCATCGCAATTGAAGGCATCGAATTGGCACTTACGATCGCTTAAAGCGGACCAGCTTGTTTTTTCTAATCGGGTATCACTCAATACGGTGCAACAGTCGGTATTGAGTTTAAAGACCCTGTCTTCTGCTTCCAGCTTGTCGTCGTCTCTTGAATTAACGAGTGGTGGAGTGGGTTTTAAAGGGTCAAGCGGCACGGATTATGATTTACGGGTCATCCAATCTAACACCCCCAACCACCTGGCCTATTATGGGCGTGATGGGTTTCTTCAGGCGAATACGGTAACGGTATCGGCATTGGCGGGTGTCGTGGCGGTTTCCTTGAACGGCATGGTGCAGGCAACGATGACGGTGGTTCCGGCGGCGGCGGGGCCATTGTCTGCGGTTGGTATTCAGATGGGTCTGACCGATCGGCCTGCCCCATTGTATAACGGGGTTCTATCTCGGGCGACGTTTAATGGGCTGGTGATTGAGGGTGTGTTGGATCAGTCAAATTCGTCATATCCCGCT
>RGUG01000055.1 GCA_010027915.1 bacterium
CCCGGGGATGGGGATGCAGTGGTCGTCGCACCATTACCCGGGTGCGAGGTCGGCGTGGTCAGCAGCATCGATTCGAATTTATATGGGGGGTTGGATCCCTTTCTCAGTGGGGCCTACGCCGTGGCCGAAGCCATCCGCAACGTCATCGCCGTCGGTGGCGTACCCTTGGCTATCACCGATTGTTTGAATTATGGCAGCCCAGAAAACCCCGCCCATTTTTATGACATTGAAGAAGGGGTCAAAGGCATCGCCGCCGCCGCCCATGGATTAAGATGGCACCCTGACGAACCCCTGCCCGTTATTTCTGGTAACGTGAGCTTGTACAACGAATCCAGCACGGGCCGGTCCGTCATCCCCTCCCCGGTCATTGTGGTCGTGGGACGTCACCCCGATATTCACCGTGTCGTGGGGCTGCAAATCATGGGGGCCGGCCTGTCGATTATTCGCGTGGGAACCCCCTACCCCGACATGGGAGGCACCCAATGGGCCAGCCTAACGGGATGGTCCGGTGGCACCCCTCCTCAGGTACACTATGACGAAGAGTCCCGTGCCAATCAGGCGGTCCATCGATTACTCCATGAGGGGCAGGTACATGCTTGCCATGACATATCCGCAGGTGGGGGATGGGGGGCAATAGTCGACATGCTCATAGGGGCAACCGGCACCCCCATGGCAGGGGCCCACCTCACCCTCACCGAGGACCTGACCTTGTCATTGTACGCCGAAAATGGGGGGTATTTGTTGGCTGTCTCCAACCCCGATGCCATCTTAAACGAACTGGCAAAGTGTCAGGTGCCCGCCACCCTATGGGGGGTCACCACCCCTGACCTGAGCATCCAAGTCGACAGCCCAATTGGGTCGTTTGAGATCGAGCTGGCCGACCTGATCCGTGCCTATCAGCCCAGTCTCACCGCGGTGATCGAATGATCATGATACGGGCCTATCTGATGCTGGTCTGCCTTGGGGGGTCAATATGGGCCGCTGCCGTGTTGCCACCCCCCTCGATCGCCACCGACAAAAACAAGCCCAGTATCCGCCGCCCCCTACCCAGTGAGATCATTCCAACCCATTCAGCGGCCACCGACAAAAGCAAACCGGCCATCCGCCGCCCCTTACCCAGTGAAATCATTGCAAGCAGTTCGGTAAGCACTGAAAAAGCAAAACCCTCACCCCGTCGCTTGGTGCCCGATACCGAAGTAAGATACGTCAATGCCTTGCAATTGGAACAACTCAAGCTGTATGGGCAAGCCCGAAACATTTATTTGGATCAAGTCAAAACCTTTTTAAAGCAAGCCGATGCCACCAAATCAAAAGACACCCTCATCCCTCAGTTGCCGTTGGTAATGGCCGCCGCTTATCGGCTGGCCGTGGTCACCGCCCGCGACAATTATTACCAGGTACATCCCTTGGTCCATCAACTGGACACCTTTCAAGATACCCATCACGCGTTGGATGCATTGATTCAACTGGTAGGTGAAATGCGTCGACAATATTCCCATGTGATACCCCGTCAGCTCTATGAACCATTGTTTTTTGCCCGGGCCTACAATCGGGTGGCATGGGGCAACAAATTATTGGTCGCCACTGCCTGGAAACAATATGTCGTCTACCCACCGGCCGATATCATGGCCATGGTCGATTTGGGCATGGGTGATTTGGAACAACTGTTACAATTTCAAGAGTTTCCACCCTCGCTTGCCGAATGGGGACCCGATCCTCAGTCCAGCATCACCGATCGATGGTTGACTCGCTGGGGCCAATCAGGGGGTAAAGAGACCCTACTGTATCGGGTGAATGCCCTATCCAACGGGGAAGATGACCCCACCAAACTCTCACGCCTGGTGGCCAAACGAACCATCCAGCAAATTTACGGCACCCTAGCATTGTACCGTTCCCCTGACTCCCAACGCACACTCGACACCGCCCGAGGGAATTACACATTGGAGCGCCTCTTATCCGAATCCAATCGACCCTACTTTAAACTGATGGCTGAGTTGGTTCAAACCATCGGGGTGCTATAAATGCCAACCAGTGGGGGGACACGGGGGCCCCACGCCATCCACCGAACGGCACCCCCTGCCGAATGGCACGCCCCACTATTCCCCCATCGCATGACCACCATCGGGTTGGCATCCCGACTGAGCAAGCTGGGGGTTCACACCTGGTCAGATTTGGCCTATTTGGTCCCCAGGGCCTACCAAGACCGTTCCGACATCCCCCCGATTTATCGACTCCCCATGGATACCTCCGTCGTGGCCTACGGCCGTATCCATGGCGTGTCAGAAGAATGGTCCAAGCACAAGGTCCACATCCTAAAACTCACACTGGGCGACGAATCGGGCACCATCCAAGTGGTGTTTTTTAATCAAGCTTATCTTAAGCCCGTACTAAAAGTGGGATTAGAGGTGGTCATAACAGGCAAAACAGAAAAAAACCCTTATTCGTTACTTCCCCAACTGGTGGCCAGCGAATTGGATGTCATTCGGTCTCCCCACGATCGACAACAACTCATGGGCTGCGTGGTGCCCATCTATCCGCTCACCGCCGGATTGTACCAATCCAAACTCAGGGGATTGATTCAGTATGTACTCACCCAATTGGTCCCCCATGTCCCCGATTGCCTGCCAAGCACCCTCCGAGAGCATTTGAATCTCATGCCCTTGCCCCTGGCCATTCAAACCTTGCATCAGCCCCCCACTCTATCCGATGCCCCAGCAGCCCGCATGCGATTGGTCTTTGATGAATTTTTACGGTATCAGTTGACCCTGTTACAACGCCAACATCTCAACAAACGGGTTCCCACCACGTGTCAGTTAACCGCCCAATCCCCCTTACATGATGCCTACATTAGCCAACTACCTTACCCATTAACCCCGGCACAATGGGGTGCCATTCGTGACATTGAACAAGATATTGCCTCAGGCTTGGCCATGAATCGATTGATTCAAGGAGATGTGGGAAGTGGCAAAACAGACGTCATCGTGATGGCCATGTTGATGGCCATTTCGGCAGGCTACAGCGCCGCATTAATGGCCCCAACCGATGTATTGGCCAGCCAGCATTACCGAAAACTATCGGGGGCCTTGTCACGCATCGGGGTCGACACCGTGTTATTAAAAGGGTCCCTTACCTCAAAATCGAAACAAAGCGTCGTGGCCCGTTTATCCGATCCGACCCCGTTAATAGCAGTGGGCACCCACGCCTTGATTCAAGACCCCGTCCGGTTTCATCAATTGGGATTGGTGGTCATCGACGAACAACATCGTTTTGGGGTTGAACAACGACTTCGTTTGGTCAAAAAAGGGTCGTCCCCTCACTGTTTATACACCACCGCCACCCCTATTCCTCGCACCTTTATGCTCACACTATATGGCGAATTGGATCAAAGTATCATGGCCGAATTGCCTCCCGGGCGTACCCCCCCCCATACCATGCGCTATGCCGCATCCCAATGGGATCAGGTGTTGGCCAGCATGCAAGCCTGTTTAGGACGAGGTGAACAATTGTATGTGGTCTACCCATTAATAGAGGTCTCTAGCAAAATGGATTTGGCATCCGCCATCGAAGGCCACGCCCTCATTCAACACCAACTGCCCCATCACACCGTGGGATTGTTGCATGGCAAATTACCCTCCCAAGAAAAAGAGCAACTCATGACCGATTTCCAAGTGGGTCGTGTTCAGGTATTGGTTAGTACCACGGTCATTGAGGTAGGGGTTGATGTCCCCAATGCCACCATGATGGTGATCATGAATGCCGAACGGTTTGGGTTGTCACAATTGCATCAGTTGCGTGGGCGTGTGGGGCGTGGCATGGCCCCCTCCCAATGCCTATTGGTATCCGATCGGTTATCGGAGGTATCCAAGCAACGGTTGGATGCCATGGTCCATACCACCGATGGGTTTGCCTTGGCTGAGCTAGACTTGCGCTTGCGTGGTCCCGGCGAGGTATTGGGGGTCAGACAATCGGGGTTACCGCAGTTTAAGGTGGCCGATTTGGTCAAAGACGAGGCATTGTTATGGTTGGCACGAAAGGTGGCCATCAAAATCATCGAAAAAGACCCTGACCTGAGGCAACCCGAATGGAAAACCCTTCAAGAATGGGTACAAGGTGCCGCCCATCTGTATGAAGAAGGCCGGTTAAATTGAATATTACGGCCGGTCTATGCAAGGGGTTTCCGTTGCGACGTCCCCGTTCACCCCACTGCCGACCCACCCAAGACAAGGTCAGACAAGCCGTGTTTAACATTTTAGGGCCCATGACGGAGTTGGTATTTGGGGATCTATTTAGTGGGTCGGGGGCCATGGGATTGGAGGCCTATTCCCGTGGGGCCCGTCGGGTCTATTTGGTGGACCGCCACACCCAAGACGTGGCGGCCAATCATGCCATGATCGCGCAGCGTCTGGCCAGCCGTCAGTTGGATACCGCCTTTTGCCAACGTGTCACCATTCATACCGGAGACGCAACCCGTTGGCTCCCCAAGCTAGGGTCAATGGATGTGATATACCTTGACCCTCCCTGGACCGACTTGACATACTTTGAGCGTATGATGACACAAATTCGGCAACACCATTGCTTATCACCCCATGGCCGATTGGTCGTGGAACACCCCGTGAGATTTGGCCTCCCATTGGGTCACCACTGGCAGATTCATAGCACCCATTACTATGGCAACACCCAAATTAGCGTGATAACCCCATGACCATTGTGTTGTACCCGGGTAGTTTTGATCCTGTTACCTATGGTCATTTGGATATCATCCAACGGGCCTGTCGATTGTTTGATCATGTGCATATTGGGGTGGTACACAACCCCAGCAAATCCGCCACCTTTAGCCTTGAAGAACGACTGCATATGATTCAATCGGTGATATCTGAGCAAGTAGACAATGTCACGGTGCATGCCTACACGGGGTTATTGGTTGAGTTTGCCCACACCATTGGCGTTTCGGCCATCGTGCGGGGATTGCGTGCGATTTCTGATTTTGAATTTGAGTTTCAATTATCACTGACCAACCGGCAATTATCACCCCAATTGGAAACCATCCTCTTGATGACTGATTCCAAATACTCGTATATTAGCTCCACTGCGATCAAACAAATTGCCATGTATGGGGGTGATGTATCGTCGTTTGTGCCCCCGTTGGTAGAACAGCAATTAAAGGAACGGTTATGAGTGAACTATTAGGATTAATTGATTCGATTGAAGCCTTGGTATTAGAGGGAAAAAAAGTGCCCTTTTCAGAAAAAGTGGTCCTGGATGAACGGCGCGTGCTGGTCTTACTCGACAAGTTGCGTATTGTGGTCAAAAACGACCCCCTGCTGATTCGACGGGCCATCGAAACCACCCCCGTCCAAATCGAAATGAATGTAGAGCCCACCGCCATACACCCCGATGTGTTGCGCCAAGCAGACGCCGAAAGTCATCGGGTCAGGCGATCGGCAGATGAGTATGCGGATAATGTATTGGCTCATTTGCAAATGGTGGTGACACGGGTACAAAAAAACCTCATTAAATTGGAACAAAGCATCGAATCGGGGCGGGATCATTTGGTCGCCCAACGCGAAGAACGTCCCACCGCGTGAGGCCCGATGGCCGACAAGCGGTGGACTGTCGACCCTTTCAGATTGTCCCCCATTACACCATGCATGCACCCGGCTCGGTGTTGGTATCCCTGGGGCACACCAAAGTCATTGTCACGGTCTCAATGGCCGACCGGCCACCACGGTTTTGCCAGGGTACAGGGTGCGGGTGGGTCAGTGCTGAATATGCCATGTTACCGGGTGCCACCCATGAACGGGTGGCACGGGACAGCAGCACCCAACGGGTATCCGGCCGATCCAGTGAGATTCAGCGCTTGATTGCACGGTCGATGCGACCCACTTTGGATTTGTTTTTATTGGGCGAACGGCATGTCCTCATTGATTGTGATGTGATCCAAGCCGATGGGGGTACCCGTACCGCGGCCATTTTGGGGGCCATGGCGGCGTTGCGTTTGGCGTGTGCTCATTGGGTCAACCGGGGGGTCTTGTCTCACAACCCATTGACTGCGTTGATTGGGGCCATCAGTGTGGGGATGGTTCAGGGAGAAGCCCGGTGCGATTTGTGCTACGAAGAAGATCGCATTGCCCAAGTGGATTTGAATGTGGTCATGAACGACCGGGGGGAATGGATAGAAATACAAGGCACCGCCGAATCGGCACCCTACACCACGGAGCAACTAATCACCATGTTGGAGTTGGCCAAACACGCCATTTTACCCTTGATCGACCAACTCAAGCGGTTCCCACTCGCATGAAAAACCGCCCCATACGATGGCTTGCCATGGGCATCGTGATGGGAATGGGGGGAACAATGGGGATGGGATTCATGTCACCCACGGGGTTGCCCATGCTACAAAAAGTCCATCATACCATTGCCAATTTTTATATCCGGCCCGTGGACCCCACGGCATTAGAAGTGGGGGCCATCAAAGGGTATTTGGCCGCCTTACAAGATCCCTACACCCGTTATGTGGATGCCACCACCTTATCAGCCATGCAACAACGGGTGATGGGGGACACCAGTGGGGTCGGTTTGCAACTGATGACCGGGTCATCGAATGTAACCGTGGCACGGGTCACACCGGGATCATCGGCCTTTAAGGCGGGGATTCAAGTGGGGGATCAACTCATCAGCATCAACCAAACCCCTGTCAGTACCATGCGGTGGGGGGATATCATGGCACGGCTTCGGGGACCGATTGGATCAACGGTCATGGTGCGTTATCAACGCAACGGGCACCATCGCACGGTGCAATTGGAACGCATGCCCGTGGACCAGCAGGTCGTCACCACCCGTACCGTGGGCCGCATTGGCATCATGACCATTCCCAGCTTCGAAAGTCAAACCATACCAGATGAGTGCAAACGGGCACTGCAAGGGTTGCTAAAATCGGGGATTAAAGGGCTGGTGATTGATTTGCGGTTTAATGGCGGGGGCTTGCTATCCAACGCTGTCAAAGTGAGTCAATTATTCCTGGGGGATCGATGCGTGGTACGCATCATTGACCGGTATGGTGCCAGCACCGAAGAATGGGCATCCAGCAAGCCATTGGCCCCCACCCTCCCCCTGGTGATCGTGGTGAACGGGCAAACCGCCTCGTCAGCCGAAATCGTGGCCGCTGCACTACAAGATCACAAACGGGCCACCATCGTGGGGCAACCCACTTATGGCAAATCAACCATTCAAAAAGTATTGCCCTTGGCCAATGGGATGGGTGGGATCATCTATACCAACGCCGCCTATCAATCCCCTAACGGACGCGATTTATCCAAGGGCGGCATTCAAGTGGACATCCCCGTATCCAAGCCCACGGCGTCAGGTGATCCCGCTATTCAACAAGCCCTGGCCTATCTTGGCGGTAACGGGGCCTAGGAACATCACATGAATAAGGGAATTAGGATCACAACCGCTACAACCCATCTTGGCGGTTGGCAGGTTCTTTTCTATGATGGCACCCTATTTCAACAGCAAGGCAGGTCAGGATGAACACAGAGGCAAATCAACAAA
>RGUG01000056.1 GCA_010027915.1 bacterium
ATGGAGGGCAATGTCTTTTCATGTCATCAAGGCGTCAATGGGGGCGTTCATACGATGACGGTTTAGGACGATCACCCATTGCGGAGGGGTGTTGGGTGTACCCCGTTGCACGCTCATGGATTGCCTGACACTATCTTCTAATGCGAAGATGGCCATTGTGGCGGTGGTGGGATGGGGGCTTAACGCCAATTCTTTTCATTCGGTGAGGGCAACACAGTCCCTTAGTATGGTAATGGACGCTTTGGTTACGGTTGAATGACGACCATGAATGGCAATGTTTTTTAATCGATCAATGGCGTCCGTGGCGGAGTCGGGGTGCTCAACTTGCAAGGCCAATGCTTGTCATGCACGAAGGGCCCTGGCGGCGACGGTTGGGTGGGGATGGAAGACGATGTGGTAAATGGTGCCCAAAGCCTCCGTGGCAATGCAGGGGTGCTCAACTTGTAGGGCCAATGCTTGTCATGCGGTGAAGGCAGCCGTTGTGGCGGTCGGATTGTCTAGCAAGGCAATGTGTTCCAAGGCAAGGCAGACGATGGGTGCGTCCACTTGGGTATTCATCTGGATGGCGTTAACCAGGGGTTGAATGATGGGTGCTCGGCCTGCGGCTTCATCAATGATCGATCTTAAAATGGTGTGGCGATGGTTGGACCTTCAACACGCCGTGATGAATGCTTGGCCCTGTGCGGTCATGATGGCGACGCTGAAATGGGTGTCACGGTTCGGATGGCTTGGGTGGGTGGTGGGGTGCCCCGGTGTCCCCAATCCCATGATGTGGGCAACAATCGAATGGGGAAGGGGTCTGAAACATGGCCAACAACTTTTTGAGGCATGGCGATTGGTGATGTGGGATTGAATCCATTCAGAATGGGTCGGTCGACTGGCGAGTTGAACGTGGCGTTGGCTGTTGAATGGATAGGGTAGGGATGCTGATTGGATCAGAGGGACCATCTGTTGGGTGTGCCTTTCTGTCTATCTTTTTTTCTTCTTTTCTTCGCTTCATTGACTGTTGGATGCGTATGGGTTGCGCGATCACCTTTCCCAGTGCAGGGTGGCCACTGGGTGGGTGGCCGTTGTGATAGACTTGAATTTTTTTCACTTTATCAGGCCGGTGACCTCTTTTGAACCCAATCGCTTGGATCGGTGAATGGGCGACCCTTCAAACGACACCCCTGTTGAGTGGGAAAGGGACGAATGCTCGATTCAAAGGCCTGTAGAGAGGGTGGTCATGGGGCTGAGGGGGGGGTGTCAGTGGGCTGCACCTCAAGATGCGATGGGGCGTTGTTGGCCCCCTCTACTCTTTTTGTTCCCTCTCGCTTATCATGCGTTACCATGAAAGACCGTCTGGTTGCACTGATTCGCTTGATATCCCCCTATCGTCGCCTTTTCGCTGTCCAATGGCCTCGTATTGTGGGGGGTGTCTTGTTACTGTTGCTTGGATTGGTGTGGTTGTTTCCGCCGTCTCTTCCTTTGTATGACCCTTCACAACCTGAGATCGAATTATTGGGCGTGCGTCATCGGTTTTTTCAACGTAACCGCCTGGTATGGAGTGCCGCCATGCATCGCTTGGTGTGCCAATCGGATGAGTCGGTGTCGTTTGTTGGCTTGTCGGACGGTGTGTTTAATGGTCCTGATGGTCATACCCGCTTGATGGGGTTGCGTGCGGCCAAGGGGCGATGGGTGGTGTCAACCCAAGCCCTTGAGTTGTCTGGTAATGTGAAGGCCACCATTGTGACCACATCCCCTTCTGAGGGGTTACAAGCGGCCCCCCAGATCCCCCCGGCGTCGGCCGCTCAATGGGTGACGATCGAATCGGACCGCATGACCCATACCCAGCACATGACCCAACTAGAAGGAAACGTATTGATTATGCGGGGTCGCGATCGTATTCGTCCCACTGGTCCGGTGGTGTTGAATAACCAGACCAACGAGGCCTATATCAATGGGTTTGTGGCCACCGTCAATGGGTTGGTGTTGTCCGGTCATCGCATGGTGGTCAATATTGATACCGGACACGTGAGATGTGAGGGTGGAATCAAAGGCATTCGCTTGCCGTCTCCCACCCAACAAACCGATCGCCGATTGGCACACCTTGCCCAAATTGCCGCTGCCTTTGAAGCCGATCAACTGATTTCTTTGTCTCACGCCCAGCAGGAACAGGTGACCCTCTCGGGTCGCGTGGTGTTATCCCAGCCCAACCAGTCGATTCGGGCGGATATCGTGAAATGGACCCCAGACGGGGCTTCTTTTTCGGGACACGTGGTGTTTCATTCCACGTCATGGAAATGGGCGGTTTCTCCTCGCTCCCCCTCTACCACATCGCCCAACACGATGCTAAATGCCCCCATTACGATTCGGTCTGACCAGTGCCAGATGAATACGGCCACACGGGTCACCCAATGGCTGGGTCAGGTATCCCTCACACAACCCCAGTTCAGTGCGACTTGCCAAGACATGACCTGGCAAGACGATTCGAACCAACTGACCCTGATCGGCTCCGTCTCCATTCGGCGGCCCCGGACCTCTTTTTCGGCCTCGCAGGTGGTGTTGCAACTGGATTCAGATACCATGGTTGCACGGGGTGCGGTGTCAACCCGGTTGCGATTACCCCGATGATTGCGTGGCATGACCTTCGGATTCAACGGTCACGCTCCGTATGGGTATCCCCCCCTTCTTTTGAGTCGTCATCGCGGTACGTTCACATCATTGGTCCGAATGGGGCTGGTAAAACCAGCTTGTTACTGGCCTTGGCACAGTTGCTGCCTTATCAGGGTGTCATCATGTGGGAACAGGTGATGATTCGTGACGATACCATGTCGTGGTTTCCCCGTATGGGTTGGTGTCCGGATACCCCCCTTTTACCCCGTCATTTGACCGTGTCATCGGCCATTCAACGGGCCATTCAATTCAAAACCAAGGGAGCTGGGCGGGCCCCATCGGCACCACCGACCCCCACCCATGACCTTATCCTGCAATTGGGCTTGCATCCGGTATGGCATGCCCCCCTTGCCTCGTTGTCTCGTGGCTATCAAAAACGGGTGGGATTGGCCATGGCCTTGGCCCATCAACCTGTTTGTGTATTGCTTGACGAGCCCACCCTCGGGTTGGATGAAGGGTCACGGGAGGTGATGCGGCAAGTGTGCCTTGACCATCCCACGATTCAATGGGTGGTGGCCACCCATCGGGTGGCGGATTTTCCCTTGCCGGGTGAGGTGGTGGCATTGTCGGCATGAGTGCCTTGTGGCGTTGGGAATGGGCGTATTGGTCACGGTCTTGGGTCCCCCCGGCTACCCTTTTCATTTTGGGCGGGGTGGCCTTGATATGGGGGCTTGTGTCGTGGGTGATGGGCCGTGTGGCGTGGCCTTCTGTGTTGACCACGTGGGTTTTTTTGTTGCTTCCCCTATCGGTGGTCGATCCCATTCGCCGGGTGACATCCCCCGATTTCGATTCTTATCGGCTGAGTGCGTTTTCGTCGCTTCAATTGGTGATGGGCCTATGGGCATCCCATGTGCTGGCCCTTTCATTGTGTATCCAACCCCTTTTGGGCTGGATGTGGCTTGAACAAGCCCCTTTTTGGGTGGTCCAAATGACCTTGGTCGGTGCCATTGCCTGGGGGACGGCCTGTGGCCTTATGGTGGGGCTTTGGATCCCGTCGACCCATCGGGCCTTGGTGACGGCCTGTGGCGTTTTGTTGCTGGCTTGGTTATGGTCCGCGATTGCCCCGCTGATTCCTTGGGGAATCGTTCGTGAATGGGGATTGGTGTCTCATTTGTATTGGCCCCAATGGCGGGTGTTGGCCACCTCCGATGGGTGGTTTTGGGCTAGCGGGTCTTTGATAGGGTGTGTGATGGCCTGGATGCGATTGGGTTCGCAACGCGAAAAAAACCACTGGGTGCCCATGGTCGGTGCCAGCGTCATAGGTGGGATGGTGTGTGTGGGGGCCATTCCTTCCGAACGGTGGCCCCTATGGCTTGACCATCCTTTGCCACGTGTGACCTTGCCCCCTTGTGAGTCCCACTGGGTTGCCCGCCACGGTACCATGCGGTTTGCGGCGGCCCGTGTGGCCCAACAGGCCATCAAAGGGGCCCGCATTCGGGTTGTGGACCCGTCCACTTTGTATCGGCTTTCCCCGCAAGACACCCCTGATTTTCAACCCCAAGCCCTTCAGGAAGGGGACATGGTGGTGCGGTGTCCGGGTGAGGGGGTTCGTACCCATCGCCTGGGCTCACTTGCTGCGGATACCCCTGTGATGTGGTGGTTGTCCATGCAGGCGTTAACCATGCCGTCTCGAATTAACCGCATCCAATGGGTGGGGGCCCCGCCATCGCCCGTGGTGCAGGCACGGCTTCGGACTGTGCATGAACTGGCCGGTGGAGAGTTGGGCTCGCCTACTCCCACCCATTGGGTGAGTGTGGCCCCCACGCAGTCGATGGATGCCCATACTGAACAAACCATCCTCGATGCGGTGGCAGCGGGGGCCCGCTTTACCCTGTTGCTAGGTCCCCACACACCCTTGCCTCCTCGTATTCGTTCATGGGGATTGCAGGCCCCTTTTCCCTATCTGCGGTGTCCGCAAGAAACGGGGTCTGATGCGTGTCGGTCTGAGTCGTCATGGCTACCCTTACGGGGGTTGTTGTTTCCGTCCCCCCGGGCCTTGGTTGCATCACCCAATGGTCGCTTTGTTCCCTTTTTGATGACCCCCCCTACGGCTTGGCCGACGGTTTCGGCCGTCCCCCCGTATCGTCCCTCCGCTTTGCCTGATGCCTATCCGTTGGGACTCAGGGCCACGTGGGGTAAAGGGGATGTGGTGGTCTTGGCCAGTGCCGATTGGCTGACCGATGTGGCCCTTGATCACCCATCGGTGGTGTTGTGGTGGTGGTTGGTGGGGAGTCCGTTATGGCAGGTAAGGGTGCCGGTCTCCCCGGTGCCCTCAATTCAACAGGGGGTGTTATGGATGGGTTTGGGGTTAATAGGAGGCATGGTATGTTGGATCGTCTCACGTCGTTTTGGCCGGTGATTCGGTATTGGGGGCTCCCCGTTCTGATGGCGCTGACCTGCTTTTTTTTGGCGACTTATATTCGTCATACCTTGCGCGACCCCATGCTGACGTTGGCCAAACCCGATGCGGTTCGCTCGATTCGGGTGCAATCGACCACGCCCCCGTTGTCTTATACGGTGTCCTATCAACCCAACCCCACGGTATCGCCTGCCTTGCCACTGCCGCTGGACCCAGCATTGGTCGACGAATGGCTGGCTTCTGTGGTGTCATTTCCGGTTTCGCGTTCGTTGCCCCGTGCCGAAAGTCGGGACCGGCTGGCGACCATTGAAATCATCACCCGACAGGGACAACATACCATTCACATTGGGGCACAACGCGTCGATATGCAAACGGACATTGTGGTTGATGGGCGGGCGTATTTGGTTCCAACTGCCACGGCGTTACGCTGGTTGGTTCATCCCCGCACCTGGGTGGATCGCCAACTGAATCGTCACCAGCAACCCGAAAACGCCAGCTGGGTGACGGTGTCCGTCTCACCGCCGCATGCCCTTGAGACGGCATCGACCGTGTCACTGATCCGGCGACCCTTAACGGGGTGGTGGTGTACGGCCGACCAATGGGTAGACCCCGATCGGGTGATGGGGGTATTGCGGTTGATGGCCGGGGTGTCGGTGGGCGATATTCGTCCCTCCGGCTCCGATTGGGATGCGACCTTTCGTATTCAACTGGCGGAGGGCCAGTGGGTATTCGGGCTTCAATGGCCCCAAACCATTTGGCAAGCATTACCCGATCACACATGGGGACAACTCACACCCGTCTTTGCCAACATGCTACTTCGCTTAATGGCACGTCCCCTTCCTGATTACCCATTGAGGCTCACGAATCAACGGGCGTTTCAGGTGCTAGTGGTGGGCAATCAGACCCATCGCAGTGTGTATAACCGGGCTCCCTCGGGGCATTGGTTGGATACACTGGGAACCAATCAATCGGTAGTGGTGCAATCATTCTTGGATCGTATGGGTCAATTGCAAGTGGCCTCACCGTCGGTGGTGACGGTGCCACGGGCGATCCAACTCACGCTGAAATCCCCCACGCAATCCGAAACCATTTGGTTTGATCGCTCGGCACAAGGTTGGCGGGTTCGCCTCTCGGATGGCCCATCGGTATGGGTGATGGATGAGGGACACCTTTTGCTGACCACCATGTTGCGTTTGACGGGTGCCGGTGCACGCTCATATAATGCCACCCCATGAGTAAACGCTCTCCTCTTTTGTTGGTATCAGGTTCCTCCCATCCCGCCTTGTCTCACGCCGTGGCAGCTGAGTTGGACGTGCCCTTGGGCAAATTGTCTGCGTCTCGGTTTAGTTGCGGTGAAACCTATGTGAGGGTCGACGAATCCATTCGGGGTGAAGAAGTGTATGTGATACAAACCATAGCCACCCAGCCCAACGATGATTACATGGAATTGTTTTTGCTGATGGATGCCCTCAAACGGGCGTCTGCTTCGGCCATTCATGTGGTCGTTCCTCACTTTGGGTATGCCCGTCAGGACAAAAAGTCAGCCCCTCGGGAACCCATTTCTGCACGGGTGATGGCCGACTTGTTGTCAGCGGTGGGCTTTGACCGATTGATTACGGTTGATTTGCATGCCGATCAGATCCAAGGCTTCTTTTCTCGTCCTGTCGATCATTTAACGGCTTTGCCGCTTTTTATTCATTATTTTTCTCACAAACAATTACCCGATTTGGTGGTGGTGGCCCCCGATGCGGGACGTGCCAAATTTGCCAAAAAACTCAGCGACCGATTGGGTGCCGAATTGGGGATTATGCACAAAACCCGCCCTTCCCACAATGTGGCAGAAATCGTCAACATTGTGGGTGATGTGCGAGGTAAGACCGTGTTGTTGGTCGATGATATGGTCGACACAGGTGGATCGGTTACTTCTGGTATTGAGGCCCTTCGTCAACATGGGTGTAACCGGGATATTTATTTGGCCACCACCCACCCTGTGTTTTCGGGGCCAGCGGTGAATCGACTGGCGGGGGCGGGGTTCAAAGAAGTGGTGGTGACGGATACCATTCCGGTGCCTGAGAGCAAGCGATTTAATGGTCTTACCATCTTGCCCATCGCCCCCTTATTGGCCCAGGCCATCTTGGCCAATCACGAGCACCGGTCGATTAGCAGCTTGTATCAATAACCCCGTGGCGACGGAGCTTTTGGCCCCGGCAGGTAACCGTGAAAAGATGCAGGTGGCCTGTCGATTTGGGGCGGATGCCGTGTATGTGGGGGGGAAGGTGTTTGGTCTTAGAAAGTATGCGGATAATTTTACCGATGCGGAATTGGCGGAGGCGGTGGCGTGGGTGCATCAGAAGGGTAAAAAAATCTATGTGGTACTCAATGGGTTTGCCCACGATGATGACCTTCGTAGCTTGCGCCCCCATTTGGCATTTTTGGATCACATTCAACCCGATGCGGTGATTGTGTCAGATTGGGCCGTGGCAGAACAAGTGTTGACCCATACCCGTATTCCGTTG
>RGUG01000057.1 GCA_010027915.1 bacterium
GCCAATGTCCCCTGTTCGGCTCACATGGGTACCCCCACAAAGTTCTTTGGAGTGTTCGCCAAACGATACCACCCGAACATCGCCTTGGTATTTGTCCATAAAAAAGGCCGTGGCATTTTCTTGCAAGGCTTGTGCCAACGGCATCACCCGAATGTCGCCCCCAATGTTGGCTTGTATGGTGTCGTTGACCCAGTCTTCAATCGCCTCGAGTTGGACCGGCGTGGGTTTGGTGTCACATGCAAAATCAAATCGCAACCGATTGGCATCGACCAAAGACCCTGCTTGCTTGATCCGATCACCCAATACCACTTTGAGGGCCGCTTGCAGCAAATGGGTGGCCGAGTGGTTGGCTGTTACCCGACGTCGATGGGCCTCATTCACCCGCAGGGACACCCGGTCGCCAACCTGACACTGACCCGAGGCAATATGGCCTCGGTGTATCCATACCCCCTGCCCATTCTTTTGTGTATCGGTGACCTCAAATCGCAGGCTATCATGCTCTATTATACCCACATCCCCCACCTGTCCTCCCGATGCGGCATAAAAACACGTGCGGTCGGTGACCACCCCCCACATATCGTCTGTCAGTTTCCCCACCCAGACCACGGTACCCGTCCCTTGGGTGTGCTCATACCCCTCAAATAGACTGGGCGGCAGCCCTTCCCATTGCCCTTCATGGACCTGATCGGCACCGGGTGATTGCTCCCCACTCAAGCGAGACTGCCTTGAAATGGCTTTGTGGGCGGCCACGGCGTGATCGTAGGCCTCCTGATCCAACTTCTTCCCCACCTGTTGAAGCCATGCGTCTAGTACCTCTAGCGGCATCCCATGGGTGGCCACCAATTCAAAGGCCTCTTGGCCAGAAAACACCTCGCCAGAATGGGTCAATAATCGCTCTTTTAATCGGTTGCCCCCATCAAAAATAACCTTTGAAAACTGGGTGGATTCGTCACGAATGGCCTCGGCAATTGCCGCATGCTGACGGGATAACAAGGGGTAGGCCTCTCCCATCTGTTCGATGACGGCGGATACCACGGGTTCAAACGAAAAGGTGGCCACTTGATGGCGTGCCAACACCCCCAAACACCGGCGAATCAGGCGCCGGACCACATACCCACGGCCTTCATTCGAGGGCAACACGCCCTCGGCGATAATAAAAGCTGAGGCTTTGGTATGATCGGTCAGCAATCGGATGGCCGAGTCCGGCACATGGTTGGGTAGTTGGGCCTTGACTTTTTTGACCATTGGTGCTAACAGGTCGGTATCATAGACCGATGAGTGGCCGTTGAGTACCATGGCCATTCGTTCCAATCCGGAGCCTGTGTCCACACTTTTGATGCCCAACGGGGTAAAGGTGCCGTCGTGAGACTTAAACCATTCCATAAACACCCCAGCATTCCAAATTTCGATGTAGCGTCGGGTATCAAAGAGGCCGGTGTCATGGTAAGACGGACCGTGGGCCTCTCCTGTGTCATAAAATACTTCGGTACAAGGTCCACAAGGACCGGTCTCACCGGAAGGGCCCCAAAAACTATCGGCATGGGATTGCCACACAATGTGATCCGTGGGGATACCCACCCGTTGCCAAATGGCCCTGGCCTCATGGTCGGGGGGCAATGACAGTGACTCATTCCCCTGGTACACCGTGACGTACAACCGCGATAGGGGAAACTGAAACACGGTGGTCAGCAATTCAAATGCCAATTCAATGGCTTTGTCTTTAAAATAATCCCCAATGGACCAACTTCCCAGCATTTCAAAGAGGGTCAAGTGATGCCGATCCCCCACATCCTCGATGTCAATCGTCCGAATGCACGGTTGCACATTGCATAACATGGGATGGGGGGGCGTTTGTTCCCCGGTAAAATACGACTTGAGTGGGGCCATACCGGAATTGATGAACAACAAAGTGGGGTCATGCTGCGGCAATAAGGACGCATGCCCAATGACCTGATGATGATGACGAGAAAAAAACCCTATAAATGCTTCACGAATATCCGAGCCTGACCAGTTCATGGTGTCACACCTTTCGATTTGTACGGTTGATGATCATGGGATTAACCGCCATGGTGACGGTGGGCTGCCGTCATGGTATTGCCCAACAACATGGCAATGGTCATGGGGCCCACCCCACCCGGCACGGGGGTAATGGCCTGGCACAATGGCCGCACGGCGTCAAACGCCACATCCCCCACAATGCGGTATTTCTTTTGGCTGCTTTGGTCTTCAACCCGATTGATACCCACATCCATCACCACGGCACCCGGCTTGACCATATCAGCCGTGATGCGTTCGGGGACCCCCATGGCCGCCACTAAAATATCGGCCGTGCGGGTGATGGTGGCCAATGCCGTGGTTTTGGAATGGGCCAATGTGACGGTGGCATCCACCCCTTTTTGCACCAATAAAGCGGCCAGTGGTTTACCCACAATGTTGCTTCGCCCTACGATGACGACATGGGCACCCGACAAGGGGACAGCGGTACGTTGCAACAAGGTGAGTACCCCATATGGGGTGCACGAGCGAAACCCGTCCAATCCTTGGAACACCCGTCCCAAGTTCATGGGGTGAAACCCGTCCACATCTTTCAGGGGGTTGATGCGTTCGATGACCGCTTGTTCATCAAACCCAGGGGGAAGGGGCAATTGTACCAAGATGCCATGCACATCAGGATCGGTGTTTAAATGGTCAATTAAGGTATTCAATGTGTCGGGGGTATCCGATTCAGACAGCCGGTAGTCATAACTGACGATCCCCACTTTCTGACAGGCCTTTTTTTTGGCTTCAACATAAAACTGTGAGGCGGGATTTTGCCCCACCAAGACCACAGCGAGTCCAGGATCGCGACCGGTTTGAGAACGAAAACGAGACGCCGACACGGCACACTCTTGCAAGAGCGTATCGGCAATGGCCTTACCATCGATTAAGGTGCCGGGGTAGTGGGGAATCATGGTGTTATACCTTTCTTATTGGCATCCGTGTGCCGGTTATCAGATGGGTTGGACATGGGCTCATGGGCAACCGGGATCAAGCCTTCATATACCTGCAGTCCGACATACACCACATCTTTGAAAACCGATGGGGAGGGCAAGTCTCCCACACGTTGTCGCCATTTGGCTACCACTGTTGCATGCTCAGGGGTTCCATAACTACCAATTAAGGCGTGGGTCATTTGATTGATCGACATCGACTCAGGAAGGGTGATATCGGGCGTCAATAAAGGTGACCGGTTGATGTCTTTGAGCAACGAATCCAAGTAGAGGCCTTGGGTATACGGAATGGCCACAGGGGCCAACACGGGCATCGTGACCCAATCATTGTTGGGGGGCCGAACCGACCAATTGGATGAGACACTAAACTGCCAGCCATCACTTTGCATCCATAGGTGGGCGGGTCGTGGGGGGTCGGGGCTTTCAAAGGAGAAGGATATTGATTTTCCTGGTGGTAATCCCACCCTGGTAATGGGAAGGTCGCCTTGTTGATCGCCCCAATATAAGGTCATCACGTCATTGGCTGTGCCATCAGACTCTGAAAACCGAAGGACCATGTCCGTCTGTTCTTGGATGAGCCGGGGAGAGGCCTGACGGGTCCGTGAGGGAACGGGCAACCGAAGGGTCCGCAGGGGTGTTTTGGACTGGTTGGTGAGGGTGTAGGTGTAGCGAAACCAGCGATCGGGCAAGAGCACCACCCCCAAAGTGACATTGGCTGATACATTGGTGGTGATATCAAAAAACATCCCCTGTTGGGGGTGATAATAGTACCCATGGGACTCATCACGGATGGCACCTTTTAGTAGGGTCGCCCAGCCACGATCGGGGGGATTCAACGACCATCGGTTGGGCAGGTCAGGGGCCGCCCCCCCTGTGCCCCCACCAAAACACACTGAAATCATCAGGCAACAAAATACGACAATTAAACCAGACAAGTGTGTCATGGGAAAAATCATACATGCTGGGTGATCTTCTCATCAAGAAACGCCTCCCCGCCCCCCCCAACTGAACCTTGTCCAAATTGACCGGATTGGATTATGATGACCTGATATCATTTATTCTTGACCATAAAAAAATGAGTGTCCTTTCATATTGCATGAAAGCATGACGCCTGATTTTGCCTTTTGATGACACCGTATGCCCTTTTATTTTAGACAATTGGAAGAAGGTGACCCGTTTGCAAGTACAATTTAATGAAGAATCCGCCCGAACCAAATTGGATCAGTTGAGGGATATTTCAGAGGAATCAGGGTTTTTGAGTCCGGATGAAATTGTGGTGTCGTTTGATCGACCCGAGGGCATGCTCGATGACATTGAAGAAATTTTAGACGGCAATGGCGAATCCGCCAACGAAACCGCCGGGGACGCCGAAGAAGATGTGGTAAAAGAATCCCGCTCGGTGGCCGAGTTGGAACGAACGATTGATTTGGATGATTCGGTTAAAATGTACCTTCGAGAAATTGGGACCATTAACCTATTGAATCAAGACGAAGAGATTGAACTGGCCCGTCGGGTGGCCAATGGGGATGACGTGGCCAAACAAGACTTAATCAACGCCAACCTTCGGTTGGTGGTGTCCATTGCCAAAAAATACACGGGTCAAGGGCTATTGTTTTTGGATTTGATCCAAGAGGGGAACACGGGGTTGATCCGGGCGGCTGAAAAATTTGATTATACAAAAGGATTCAAATTTTCGACCTATGCCACATGGTGGATTAAGCAAGGGATTACACGGGCGATTGCGGACCAATCGCGCACGATTCGAGTACCGGTCCACATGGTCGAAACGATTTATAAAGTCAAAAAAGTATCCCGGATGCTGATGCAAGAATTGGGCCGAAAGCCCAGTGACGAAGAAGTAGCCGAACGGACGGATATTCCCCTTGAAAACATTGTGGCGATTCGAAAATATTCCCAGATTCCGTTGTCGCTTGAAATGCCGATTGGGGATGAAGACTCATCCCAATTGGGGGATTTTATCGAGGATAAAAACTTAGAATCGCCGGATAGTGTTACCATGCGCAATATTTTGCGTGAAGAGCTACTCAAATCCATGGGGATTTTAACCGAGCGAGAACAGATGATTTTGAAGTTACGGTTTGGGTTTGATGATGGTCGCCCAAGAACCCTCGAAGAAGTGGGGCGTGTGTATAACGTCACACGGGAGCGGATTCGCCAGATCGAAGAAAAAGCACTACGAAAATTACGCCACCCTTCGCGACGCTTGCGGTTGGAGTCTTTCCGAAAATAACCCGCTTGAAGGATCTGTGGGGGGGGCTTTTGAGGGGCAAATCAGGGAATCCGACTTTCGTCGCGCCCGTTGCGTCATGTTTTTGCTTGGCCCACCCGATCATGGGTGACAAAAAGGGGGTATCCAACTCGCTTGAATGGAAGAAAGGCGGGGGTTGAGACCGGGCTGAGGCGGTAGCCTAACAGTGACGTCGCTGTTATATTAAATAAAATCAATGTTTATACAAGGAGATATTTCAATGGATTTTATTAATCAATTACAAGCACTTTCTAGTAAGATTATCGCCATAAAATCCATGATTCAGACAGAAGAAGCCACAAAAAATGCCATGGTGATGCCGTTTATTCAGTTATTGGGTTACAACGTGTTTGATCCATTGGAAGTGGGACCTGAATTGACTGCAGATGTAGGATTGAAAAAAGGAGAAAAAGTAGATTATGCCATTCTAAAAGATGGGAAACCCATTATGCTTTTTGAATGCAAAAAATGCGATGCGGATCTAACCATTACTCACGCTAGTCAGCTCTTTCGGTATTTTCACGTTACCGAATCTCGATTTGGGGTTTTGACGAATGGTATAATCTACCTATTTTTTACTGATCTTGATTCGCCTAATAAAATGGATGAAAAACCATTTTTTGAATTTAATCTTTTAGATTTTAGAGAAAAAGATGTTGAAGAATTAAAAAAATTTGCTAAAAGCATGTTTAATATCGATGCAATTGTCGAAAACGCCAGTGAGCTGAAATATATAAGGGCTATTCAACAAAAGTTTGCTAACCTTTTGTCAGACCCACCAGAAGAATTTGTACGCTTATTATCCATGGAACTCATTGGTTCTAAACGTTTTACACCGGTTATTTGCAAGCAATTTACTGTTATCACCAAAAAAGCAGTTGAACAATTTATTCATGAACGAATTAATGATCGTTTGAAAGATGCGCTACCGCTCCATTCTGCAACAATAGATGATAACGATTCCTACTCTGAAGATAAATCTGACAGTATTGAAGCCGTTTCATCAAATAGTGCGATTGTAACAATGGCTGAAGAGTTAGAGGCTTTTTATATTATTCGCTCTATTTTACGCCCCGCTGTTTCAGCCCAACGAATTATAATGCGTGATGCACTCAGTTACTGTGCCATTCTTTTGGATGATAACAATCGAAAACCCCTCGTAAGATTACGATTTAACAATGAAAAGAAATTAAGACTTGGCTTGTTTAATTCACAAAAAGAAGAGTTACAAGTTCCCTTAAACTCTTTAGACGATATTTACAACTTTTCTGCACAATTAATGGAAACCTTAAATCGTTACCTATCACCCATCAGCACGTTGAAGGAAACGTAAGATCGTGACGCTCTACTGGCACCAACCATCACATCATCATGTCCGTGTCTTGTGTTCTCTTTTGGATTGTATGATGTGACATTAATGAGTAAGTAAAATGAAGTGCTTGATTTCACGGGAGAATAAAACTCTTTATCACCTTCTTACGCTTCGCTGCCCTACTTCAAAGACCGCTTCAAAAAAATGGGTTAACATTTTTTGACTAAGAGGAATTCAATGGAAGAAAAGACGCTGTTTTTGGGTGCTAACCGCCAAAAAAGCGATTAGGTGTCCATCCCCAACCCCCTTTAACAGGAGATGGGCCTTTTTGATCACCCCATTATGGGTGTGGATAGCGATCTCCACATTTCAGTAAAACAAGTTGGGCATACCGCTGAATGATTTGATACGACCCCCTTTTTAATCGAAGAAACATGTTCAGGGCTGCCGCTGGGCTGTCTAATTGGTTTGAATAATAGCGAAAAAAATATCTTCAAAAATAATCATCCCCCACTTTTAAACATTCAAACACTTGGATGGCATCCATGATCACATCATCACCATCATGAGACGCATCCACATAAATGATATCATAGACGCAACGTGTCGGATGGGCATGCGAAGACCTGGGGCCGTGTCGCAAGACCGTTGTTCGCCGTCGCGGCCGGCATGCGGGCGTCGGGATCGACGAGGAGCGCAGCATGCCGATCATAAATAGTCGCTTCTCCCAAATACGGCAGCAGGAACATTCCCCAGCCGAAGGGGGCGAGTTGGAAGCGCATCAACCAGGGGATTTTGCTCGGGTCCGGATCCAGGGAGTAGTCCACCGTCAACGAATAGCCGGCCGGAAACTTCTTGCGGGCATCCAGATGGGAGTGCATGGCGAGGCCGATCTGCTT
>RGUG01000058.1 GCA_010027915.1 bacterium
ACCATAATGGCATTAAGACAGCAAGCCTCGAATCGCCCAAACGGGCAGAAAAAACAACCAGCCATAGATCAAGTGACAAACAAGGAATTGGAAACACTCATCAAGCAGTTTAGTCACAACAAGTGGGTTCAGCCAAAAAAGATTATTGCCCAACAAAAAGCAGATCTAGTGAGAGCAAAGGAAGTGGCAACACTGATCAAGCATTTTAGTGACAATGGGGTTAACCCAGAACCAACTAGTACCCAACAAAAAATAGAGTGCCTTGCCTATCTACTTGATCCCACCACCGAACTGGGTCGGTGGCTGAAACCATCCCATCACTATCAAGTCAGCATGTTGGGCATGATGAGCGGGATATATGAGAAAATCGCCACTGATCAAACCATTCAAACCATCTCAGAAAAAGATCGTGATACTTTATCACGGATCCAGAATGAGTTAACCAACAAAATGCTCACATGCCAGCTCCCAGCCGAACCGGTTATGGTCATATTAAAGGGTCATCGCACGTTAGGCCACACCGTAACGACAAGTGACCAAGAACAACTAATCAAAACACTGGATGCCCGAACCATCATCCAAGCCCATGATGACTTGTTTCCAACCCAAGCGGCCTACCATCAATGGATTAACCAACAATTAAGCACCATCAATCAAATTGAAGCGGTTCCGGTTTGGGATGCAGAATGGGCACGCTGTATCAGCGAGGCTATCAACTCGAATCCAGGGAACCCGACTCACCAACACCTGTATCAGTTCGTGGAAAACGCAATCAAAGAGAAGCCTGATAGTCTTGATTGGATCACCCCTATCCATTGGGATATTGTGCAAACGCTATGGCTGCTCAGAACAGTATGGACAACCTATCCTAACCAGTGGGACCTGGCCATGCAACCATTACCAACCGAAAAAGTGGCATCTATTCAAACAGGATTACGAATGGAATTTGGATCCTTCTTAAGTAAAAGATGCACTGCATCCTACCCCCAGTTGGAACCAGTAGTCAAGCACTTTTTTAGTGTGTTACTTGGCTTTAGACAACCCCTTGATCCGGACATATTCTATATCCTTAGAGAGGTACTCAATGCCCATGAACGAGCCACACCCCAGCTCACGTCACAGATTCAGCAGCATATTCAACAAGATAAGATCACCCAACCATTGCTACAATGCCTCATGATATTCCAACCCTTTAAACATACCCCATGGTATTCACCCGAAGTGAATCCGTTATGTGACGCTGATCACCCAAACGATAGGATACCAAACTGGATCAAGAAAAGATGGGATGAACCAATCAACCCATTGATCCCGACGTGTTTAGCAACCGATAATCCCGTCATGGCAAAACAAGACGCCATCATGGGATTCATGATCACTTATTTAACGATCAACCCACAATCGCCCGCACACCCTCAGCTGAAAACCATCATCCAATCACTCGACGACAATCAAAAATCACAGCTATTATCCCAGTTGCCCATCCCTTCTATAGTAAAATATTGGGAACAATTATTTAGTGATAAAGAACAGTATAGAACATGGATGCAAAAAAACATAAACAGGCCAACTGTTCCTCCAGTGTATCACAGGGTTGAGCAGGTATAAAAAATGAACAGCTGACGCTATCTGGATCAACCCGAAGGGGCAACACTGACACCCAGCTGACCACTATTGGCCGTATCACAACATCCTTAACCCCACCACGCTAGCGGTCTCATGCTACGAGGAATATGGACGCATGATGATGGGCCTTACCGTTGAAACGTGGTGCATAACGCGACCATGATCTCCGTGCAATGTGGGGTAGCCAGTGGATCGGTGGTAACCAGTAAGTGAGCAAATGACGGAAACGTGTGGACGACCATTCCCAATACCAAGCCGGCGTTGGTGGCACGCTCACCATGACTTGGGCTGTTTTTGACTTCGATAAGTTTGTCAACGATTTTTTTGAGCAAGGCCTCCGTGTGGCGTCTGTCCGGTTGGGCTGCCATGTCATCCAATGCGGATTGGATAAGGGCGTTGTTTTCAGGGGTCAAATGGCCATTGCCATGACGAATATGCCGCTGGATCACACCCTCAAAGCACTCAGCTACCCATTGTGGATGCGTATCCAAATCAGCAGTTCGGGCCATGATGCCATGCCATGTTGCCAATAACACATCGCCCCATTGAACATCACTCAAATTGGCCCCTTTCAACTTAGTGTCACTCAAATGAGCCCCATTTAATTGGGCCCGCCTCACATCAGCCCCACTCAAATCGGCCTCACTCAAGTTGATATAACTCAAATCGGCCTCACTCAAGTTGGCCCCACTCAAATTGGTCGCCCTCAAACGGGCCCACCTCACATCAGCCCCACTTAAATCAGCCCCACTCAAATTGGCCCCCTCTAATTGGGCACACCTCAAGTCAGCCCCACTCAAATCAAGGCCCTGCAAATCAAGGCCCTGCAAATCGGCATTAACCAACGTAATCCCATTCAAATAAGCCCCACCCAAATGAGCCTTCGTCAACTTCGCCCGTGTCAAGTGAGCCCACCTTAAATCAGCATCCATCACATAAGCCCCGCTCAAATTGGCACGTTCAAACGCCATACCCCGCAAATCAAGCCCCCTCAAATCAGCCCCACTTAAATCAGCCTCACTCAATTTGGCCCCACCCCAATCCACCTCCCTCAAGTCAAGCCCACTCAACCGAGCACGGACCAAACAAGCCCGACTCAAACTCGCCCTCATTAATATGGCACCCCTCAAGTCAACATGTTTCATATTGGCCCCCTCTAGCTGAGCCCCCCGCAGGTTGACTGTTTTCAAATTGGCCCTTTCCAAGTTGGTCTTTTCCAAATTGGCCTTTTCCAAATTGGCCCCCTCCAGCTGAGCCCCACTCAAATTGGCCTGACTTAAATTGGTTGCACGCAAGTCACATCCCACGAGGTTGACCCGAATCAAATTGAAGCCACTCAAGTCTACCCCACTCAACTCAATATGCCTCAAATCAAGGGCATCTAATGGGTGCCGTTGGGCTATCATGTGGCCAATGATGACCCTGGTGTGTGTCGCAGGGGGATTGGAAGGGCCCAATCGCATCAGCGACGTCGTCACCTGGGATGGTAATGACCCAGTTGGCAGGGATGACGGATCCAAAGAGAGAGTCGGAAGACGCTGAACCGGGCTAGAACCATCTAAGTGCATGGACACCCCACTGACATCATCATCGCATGAGAATCCCCCAAAAAAGACATCAAGAAACAGTATCCTGGCATGGTAGCACACCATCCTGAAGGGGTCTCCCATCAAGTAAGCCCGTACACCCTGTTGATTGGGGTGCCAGGAAGCCCATCACCGATGGCCTCATCCGCAACGGGATCGCCACATGCCCCCAGCCATCCCCAAGAAAGAACCTGGGCCAGTCACATGGGACCCCGGAACATATCCCTACAAGCCATCAAGCAATAGGCGTGGGGTTAAAAACAGAGGGGCATGACTGTGGGCGAAATGGCTGTGGGGGGCATCACTATGGGGAAGGTGGCCATCAGGCAAAATGAAAGACCGGTACCAAGAAAAAGAGGATGATGACACCGGCCACGAATACGGTGTCAACAACAAGCCTCAGTGGGACAACAGGGCAATCAAGCGTGGCAAGGAATCCTGAGATCGAATCCGCCCCCGTTTGATGTCATAATCCAACCCATGTAACCCATGCATAATCGCAGTCAGTGAGGCCATATCGTGATGCTGACCCATATCAGCCAGTGTTTGTTTGATAAAAAAAGGATGACGCCCCAATTGCGTGGCAATCGCCTCCACCCCTTGCCCTTTACGGGCCACCATCGATAGCAACAATTCGGTGGTATGGCCCAAGGTCGCAACCAGCTTGATGGGGTCTTCCCCTTGTTGCATCAAACGATGTAACGAACGAATGAGTTCCTTTTTTTGACCCTTTTTAAAGGCAGTGGTGAGGGTATGAAGTGACGCCGCTTGGGGGCCCAACACCAACCATACCTCATGGGTGTCAATGGGGTTCGGAGGGTGATACAGGCTGCGAAGGGTATCGATCAACGGTAACAGTCGACTCACTTGGGTTCCGACATGATCGGCCAACAGGGTAACAGCATGGTCTGTGACGGAAAGTCCCGTATCCCGAATGTGTTGTATCACCCACTGCCGTGCTTTTCCCCCTTCCCATTCTTCAAACAAAGAATACGTTTCATGCTGACTGATTTTTTTGAGGTGGGCACAGGCTTTGAGTCTCATGTCCAACTTTTTGGTACTAATCACCCACAAAGGGGCATCTGGGTTGGCCATTGCCAATGTGTCTTTTAGCTCGCGAAAAGGGCCATCATCGAGGCTACGTCCCAGCCACCATGGGTTCATGATCACCACCACTTTTTGGGCATCAAACAATTGCCGCCCACAAAGTGCCATCATCAGCTCATCACACGTCGCCTCTGAGGGTAGGGACTCGATGGGTTGATTGACCAGTGTGCGTCGCAACTGGTGGTATCGATGCATCACCCTGGCATCGTCAGTCCCTTGCAACCAGATAATCATAGAACCCTAAGAAAGCGTCGTTTACCCACTTTAATGACCCCATCATGGTCAATCAGATGGATAGGGGAGTGGATCACATCCCCATTCCACGTGACGGCCCCTTGGGCAACCAAACGAGCGAACTCCTTTTTGGACGGTACCATCTGGGCATTCATCACAATATCAACCAAAGGATGGGTCCCTTGACGTTCAAATACAGGCATCTGATCGGGACACTCATGCTGACTAAACACCCGTCGAAATTCTTCGGCGGCCGCATCGATGGTGGGCAAGTCAAAATAAGGGGTCATGATGGACTTTGCCAAGGTTTCTTTGGCCGTGCGAGGATGACACACCCCCGTTTGGATTTCATCAAGAAACCGGGCCAATCTGTCATTGGACCAATCAGTCAGAAGGCTTGCATACCGGGGCATGAGGGCATCCCCCATTGACATCAGCTTGCCAAACATATCACGGGGGGTATCGGTCAACGAAACATAATTACCCAAGGATTTACTCATTTTGGCAACCCCATCTAACCCTTCAATTAACGGGGTGATTAACAAGCGTTGGGGCACTTGGCCATACGCCTGTTGCAATTGTCGGCCCATCAATAAATTAAAGGTTTGATCCGTGGCCCCCACTTCAACATCCGAGTGCAAAACCACGGAATCATATCCTTGTAACAACGGATACAACAATTCGTGAAGGGCAATCGGGCTTTGTTGGGCGTACCGTTTGGCAAAATCATCCCGTTCCAACAAGCGGGCCACGGTGCTATGGGCGGCCAGTTGAATCAAGTCTTTGGCCGTTAAGGGGGCCAGCCAATCGGCATTGTAAACCACGGTGGTGCGTTGGGAGTCTAATACCTTAAAAACTTGTGCTTGATAGGTGAGGGCATGGTGTTGTACTTGTTCGGCCGACAATGGGGGGCGGGTAACTGATTTGCCGGTGGGATCCCCAATCATGGCCGTAAACGTGCCAATCAGAAATTGAACATGATGCCCCATGTCTTGACACGCACGCAACAAGCGAAGACTGAGGGTATGTCCCAAATGCAAATCCGGGGCAGATGGGTCGGCCCCAAACTTGATGGTCAGCGGGGTGGGATGTTGCAAAATGGTGGCGACAGAATCGGGAATGGCGTCGCATACCAAGCGTGTCACCCAATCCGGTATACTCATCGTGACCATACCCAACTGAACGTGAAAAGGGAAAACGGGTGGCGTCGCATTATCATTATTCAATCATGGTGGCACCCAGTGCCCGTAATTTTCCTGGAAAGTCATCATAGCCCCGTCGTAGGTGTTTTAAGCCATGAATACGGGTTTCCCCATGGGCGGCCAAACCCGCCAATACCAATGCAGCACCCGCCCTTAAATCCGTCATTTTAACCTCACAACCGGTTAATGCGGATACCCCGGTGATGATGGCATGTTGGTGGTCTAATTTGATTTTGGCTCCCATTCGCATCAATTCATTGGCATGCATAAATCGGTTTTCAAAAATACTTTCTTTGACGATGCTCTGCCCGTCAGCCAATGTTAACAAGGCCATCATTTGGGCTTGCATATCCGTCGGAAAACCAGGATGGGGCTGGGTTTCAAACGTAACACCCCGAAAAAAAGACCCATGGCGGGCACGCATCCAATTGGGGCCCGTTTCAATACAAAGACCCGTTTGGGTTAAACAATCAAGCAATGCCGTGCAATCGTCCGGTGTGCAGTGTGTCACGGTGACATCCCCCCCAGTCATCACGCCGGCCAACAACAACGACCCCGCCTCAATCCGATCCGGCATAACCGCATGATGGGTGCCAGACAACCCCGATACCCCTTCAATTTGAATGGTAGGGGTGCCACACCCCGTGATCTTACCGCCCGCACGGTTTAATAAATGACCCAAATCAATGATTTCAGGTTCGCAGGCGGCACCATGAATGGTGGTATGGCCCTCGGCAATGGTGGCCGCCATCATCACGTTTTCGGTGGCCCCTACCGAGGGAAAGGGTAAGTACACATCTCCCCCCTTAACGGTTTTGGCTTGTAACTCGACAAACCCATGTTCAATTCGGTGGCGAATACCCAATTGTTCAAACCCTGTTAAGTGAATGTCAATGGGTCGTGACCCAATCGAACAACCACCCGGGAGCGGCACTTTGGCAAACCCGGTGTAGGCAACCAATGGGCCCGCCACAAAAAACGAGGCCCGCATGGCCGTTACCAATTCGTAGGGGGCAATATGACGTACTTTTTTGGTGTTAGAAATGCTGACGCGGTTACCTTTTAATAAATCGGCTCGAACCCCCAAGCTATTTAACATTTTGACCATGGTAATCACATCCATCAAATGGGGGACATTGGTCAGCTCAGAGTCACCTCGCATCATGAGGGTCGCCGCCAATAAGGGTAAGGCGGCATTTTTTGCACCCGACGCCGCCACTTCGCCATGTAATGCGGTCCCGCCGATCACCACTAATCCGGCCATTTTACCACCCCTTCCGTTTGAATCACCGATAAAAAGCACTCAATCTGATCATGCAAATGGGCCAGTGTATGATCGTTACATATAATGGTGTGGCACTCGGCCAAGGCAAGGGTTAGGTTTTGTCCGCTACTGGAACCGTCTCGCTCGCGGGCATCGTGCGCGACAAAGGTGTCAAATGGCACGTCGTCCCCCACACGCAATCGATGCGTGACCCGCTGGTACCTCAGGTCGATAGGGGCATCAATGCCCAACATCACCACCCCTTTATCCCGTAAATACGCAATTTCTGCCACATGACGAATGGAGTCATACACCACCGGCGTATCGGGATGCTTGGCTGCCATGACCATGTCATACGACAGCCGGGCCAATATATCGGGACCATGCGCTTGTTTCATGACATTGGCCAGTTGGGTCAACAC
>RGUG01000059.1 GCA_010027915.1 bacterium
AAACCAATACCTTTGGCGCAACCCCGCTTGTATTAGCCGAATACGACTTAGCCAATAATACGGAAGCCATCAATGCCGCCTGTGCGAAAATAGCGGTCGGCCTATGTCAACAATATGACCGGACAAACCAACCTCGGTTCGTCGCCGGTTCAATCGGGCCGACTACCAAATCGCTATCCGTCACGGGTGGCGTCACATTCGACGAATTGGCCGACCATTTCGAGCAGCAGGTTATTCCATTGATCGAAAACGGTGTTGATTTCTTATTGTTGGAAACCGCAATTGACACTCTGAATTTAAAGGCGGCTTATATCGGCATTTTAGAAGCGTTTAAAAAGCTCAACCGGTCGTTGCCCATCGCAGTATCCGCCACCATTGAAACCATGGGAACCATGTTGGCTGGGCAGCCAGTAGACGCGTTTTACACCTCGATCGCGCACATGAATCCACTTTACGTCGGACTCAACTGCGCCACCGGACCGGAATTCATGCGAGATCATATCCGCACCCTCAGCACCATCGCGAAATGTCCGGTGGCCGTTGTCCCGAACGCCGGAATCCCCGACCCAGACGGCAAGTACCCCGAAGACCCGGACACGTTGGCAAAAACCTTATTCGATTTCGCCAAGTCCGGATGGATCAATATCGTCGGCGGATGCTGCGGCACAACGCCCGCGCATATTGCGGCGTTGACACCAATCCGGAATATCTCTCCTCGTCGCCCCCAAAAAGATTCGATCTGCAGAATCAGCGGAATTGATCCGTTAACAATCGAAGACGAAGGGCGAGCATACATTGTCGGAGAACGAACCAATGTCATCGGATCTCGAGCGTTTAAAACCCTGATTACGGAAGAACAATTCGAAACCGCCGGGGAAATCGCGCGAAAACAGGTCCGTGCCGGGGCTCACATTGTGGACGTATGTTTGTCCAATCCCGACCGGAACGAAATAGTCGATATGAATCGGTTTATGGGCTTCGCGACCAAACTTGTCAAAGTGCCATTTATGATCGATTCCCAAGTCCCGGAAGTCGTTGAAGCCGCCCTCAAAACCACACAGGGGAAATGCATTTTAAATTCGGTTAATTTGGAAGATGACGGTAAATCCATGCGGGAGTTGATGCCGTTGGTGACCCAATATGGGGCCGCCGTGGTGGTGGGATGCATTGCAGAAGAAATGGCCGTGACAGCCGAAGAAAAAGTGGCGGTGGCTGCCCGTTCGCATCATGTGTTAACCCAGGAGTATGGGGTGCGAGAAGAAGACATTGTGTTTGATCCTTTGGTCTTTCCTTGTGGGACGGGTGATCAAAAATATGTGGGGTCTGGCAAAGAAACGATTGAGGGAATTCGACGAATTAAAGCCGCTTTTCCACGTTGTAAAACGGTATTGGGTATTTCGAATGTATCGTTTGGTTTGCCAGCTGCCGGTCGGGAGGTGCTCAATGCGGTGTTTTTACACGATTGTGCCAAAGCGGGATTGGATATGGCCATTGTCAATGCAGAGCGATTGGTGCGGTATGCCACCATACCCGATGAAGAGCGGGCGTTGTGTCGTCGACTGATCGATTTTGATGCAGGGGGGTCTGATCCCATTGCGGCATTTGTGTCCTATTTCAGGCAAAAAAAACAAACGGTTTCACCCGCCATTGTGACCGACGAACTGAGTATGGAAAAACGATTGGAACTCAATATTGTACAGGGTACCAAAGAAAACCTGATCCCTCATTTGGATTTGGCACTGGCCACCTTGGATCCCATGGGGGTAATCAATGGTCCATTGATGGCGGCCATGGATATAGTGGGGCGTTTGTTTAACGACAACGAATTAATTGTGGCGGAGGTATTGCAATCAGCAGAGGTCATGAAGGCTGCCGTTGCGTATTTAGAACCCATGATGAGCAAGGCGGATGTATCGGTCCGGGGCACCATGCTATTGGCCACTGTGAAAGGGGATGTTCATGATATTGGTAAAAACTTGGTTCAAATCATTTTAAGTAACAATGGGTATCGGGTGATTGACTTGGGTATCAAATGTCCCAACGAGACCATTATTCAAGCCTATCATGAGCATCAACCCACCCTGATAGGGTTGTCGGGATTATTGGTCAAATCAGCTCAGCAAATGGTGTCAACGGTGGCGGACTTAAAAACAGCCGGCATTCGCATTCCGGTATTGGTGGGAGGAGCGGCACTCACCGAGTCCTTTACACGGTCTCGCATTCAACCAGAATACGATGGCCCCGTGATTTATTGTCGGGATGCCATGACGGGACTAGATGTGGCCAATCAACTGTCCAATCCTGATCGACGAGATGGGTTTTTGCACGCACATCAACAAAGTGGGGCCACCCAAGTAGAGGTGCCGGTGAGGGGGTCCACCAAGCGACTATTCAAAGAAAAAGTGGCATTTGTTTATCCGGATTGCGATATGCACCCACCCCGCATGGGGCCCGTGGTTGCCACGCATACCATTGACGATGTTTGGCCCTATATCAATCCCCAAATGCTATTGGGGAACCATTTTGGATACAAAGGAAACGTCAAAAACCAACTGGTTGCCCAAGAACCCAAGTTGATGACCCTCTTAGAGAGGGTAGGCCAATTAAAACAGCGCATTCGCGAAGAGGGGTTATTGGTGCCACAAGCCAAGTATCGTTATTTTCGGGCTCGAAGGGAAGAGAATACGATTGTCATATATGATGATGAAGGGCAGAGGGTGTGGCATCGCTTTGTGTTTCCAAGACAATCAGAAGGGTTGGGATTGTGTTTATCGGATTTTATACAGGCGGATCATTGGGATGTGGTGTGCATGTTTGTGGTCACGTGTGGGCAAGGGGTGGCCGAAAAAGCCAAGGGCTTAATGCTGGAAGGGGATTATTTTGATTCCCATGGTATATCATCGATTGCCTTGGAAAGTGCCGAGGCATACGCCGAATTTTTACATCGTGAGATTCGCCATGAATGGGGTATTCCCGATGAGCCGGACACATCCATTGAGGCATTATTTAAGTTGAAGTACCAGGGTGTAAGGGTGAGTTTTGGGTATCCAGCTTGTCCTCGATTGGAAGACCAATCGGGCATGTTTGACTTATTAACCCCGGAAGATATAGGGGTAAGTTTATCAGAAGAGTGGATGATGTACCCCGAGGCTTCGGTATCGGCGATGGTGTTTCGGCATCCGCAAGCCCGTTACTTTACCATTTCTGAAGATGACATGAAGGCCTTTGAGGCAAGCTTGGGCGTTTAAGGGCATTCCCCTCCTCTAGGTTGCGATACCATAAGCACCCAAGGCGGTTCGATGGTCATCAGAGACCGTGTGGGTTGTATCCACTGACTGATGTCGCCGGTTACCCCCGTGCGGCCATGTGGCCCAGCTGTTGCCGTTATTAGATACCACGAGGGGTTTCCCTTGTATCAGGTCCTTCCCCCTTTGATGATGAACGTGTGCCCCATTTGGGGCGTCACGCACCGTCTCAAGTGGCACGATTCTAACGGTGGACGTGATCCTATTACAGCGTGACCCGTTTAAATGGACGCCATGACCTACCAATGGGCGTGGTAAGGCCCATTGAGTGTCAAAGTGAGGGATCACCGTATCAAAAGAAGAAGGCCCATTCCAGTCAATAAGAGGGTCAAATAGAGGAATAAAAAAAGAGTAAGCAAATAATGGAAAATATGGTAGCCCTACGGGGAATCGAACCCCGGTTACCAGAATGAAAATCTGGTGTCCTAACCGCTAGACGATAGGGCCATTACAAAATGGTTGAAAGATTGTAACACCGTCCCCCCATTCAAATCAAGAACCCCCGACTCGTCGGGGGGGCATCGTTAGAACAAGGGGGAATGGCCTTGCAGATAATCATGGTAGGACATGGTTTTTTTTCCTTCGGGCCGTACCAAAATGGGTTCAAAAGCACCATTCACCACCTGAGCCGATAGAATTTTGATGACTTTGCCATGATGATGCACCAGGGCACCCGGATCAGGAGAAAAAGCCCTCACCCGATTGAGTAGTTCTTGCGGGGACATGATGCCAGGTAATAACTCACGATCGGTGGCTTGTAGCTTGTGGCAATAGGTGGCACCAGGGTGTTGGGGGACAGCAGCCAATTGACCGTTGTACACCTTTCTTAAAACGTCTACTACCGTATCGGAGACGGTTTGCATCAACCGACGATGCAATCCCTGCCACCCATCGTTGGGCATGATAGGGACCGGCCATTGTGCCAAGATGGGCCCCTCGTCCATTCCTTCCGTCATTCGAATATAGGTAATCCCTGTTTGGGTGTCCCCATTCAGTAACGATGCATGAATGGGTGAGGCACCCCGGTAGGCGGGCAACAACGATGCATGAGCATTGACGCAGGGAACACGGCGGACCACATCGGCGGATAACAACCGGCCATAGGCAATCACAAATACAATGTCGGGTTCTAGGTTCGCTAATAAGGGAGCAATGCCTTTTTTGGAGGGGGTGTAGACAGGGCATCCCACTGCCAAAGCAGCTTGATGCATGGGATTAAACCCCAACTTCTGACCGCGACCAGTGGGTTTAACGGGCTGCGTAACCAGCCCGATGACATCCAATCCAGGTTCTTTTACCAAGGTGTACAGTGCCGATACCCCAAACACGGGGGATCCCATGACCAACACCTTCATGTGCGGGCAGGACGTCGGGCTTTGTATACAATACGAATGGGTGTTCCCCACAATTGGGGAAAGGCATGGCGTAACCGGCGTTCGATAAAACGGGTGTAATCGTCTCCTACGGCATGCGGATGATTCACAAATAATAACAATTCAGGAGGATCACTGGCCACTTGGGTGGCATAATATAGTTTGAGTACCACCCCGCTTTTGGATCGTGGGGGAGAGCGTCGCAAAGCCGTATCCAAAAACTGATTGAGTTCGGGGGTGCTAATCCGAAAATATTGATGCTCAAGTAAACTCGAAATGGTCTGAAGGAGAGGGGTTAAGAATGAGCGGTTGGTAGCCGAACCAACCAAAATGGGGTAGTGAGCCAAGGCCGGTATTTGGCTGGTGATGCCGTCGATCATCTCTTCTTTGCTGGCGGTGACCATGTCGGCTTTGTTAATCAACACCAATAACCGACGACCCGCTTCAATGACCAAGCGAATCAACCGCTTGTCTTGGTCGCTTAATCCGTTGCTGGCATCCAACACAACCACGGTCAAAAAAGAGGACGTCATGGCAGCCATCGATCGACGAGACGCATAATAATCGATACCGTCATCAATTTGCTTCGCTTTTTTTAGTCCGGCAGTGTCAATCAATTGAATGGGGGTGTCATGAATACGAATGTGGGCGGGTACAGGGTCACGTGTGGTACCGGGGATATCGGATACAATCGATTGCTCACGACCCAATAAGGCATTCATAATCGAGGATTTTCCCACATTCGGTTTGCCAAACAACGCAATCGAAAGAGGGGAGGGGGCGTCACTTACTGGCTGAGGGGCAAACGTGTGGGTGATGCGGGTCATGATGTCTTCTAACCCCGCTCCGGTTTTGGCTGATACCATGTGTGGTTCCCCCAATCCCAATGAATAAAAGTCATGGCGTATGTTGTCATCTACCCCATCACTTTTGTTCACAACAACGGTTACCTTGTCTGCAAAGGACCGCAATTGAGTGGCCAATGACATGTCAGGTCCGGTAACCCCACAGGTGGCATCTACCATCATCAACACCTGGCTGGCTTTGCTGACTGCTGCCATGGCCAATTCGGATGACCCCTTAAAAAAGGGATCGTGACGACGGGCCGGGTCTAATCCAGCCGAATCAAGCAACAAGAACGTACGGTCATTAAAGGTGAGCATATAAGACAGTACATCACGGGTCACACCCGGTTCGTCCAATGTAATCGCACGATAAGAACCCAACATGCGATTGACAAAAGTGGACTTTCCGACGTTGGGTCTCCCCACAACAACCACTGTGGGAAAAGAATGAATGGTTAACATTTTATTAATCCCTACCCTGGCCTCTTGAAAGGCCAGGGACACCACCCGTTACTGACTCAGTACAAAACCTACTGTCTGGGCTTCGCTTCGTTAACAATTAACTTGCGACCACTAAAATCAGCATTATTCAAACGCTCAATGGCAGTATTTGATTCATCATGGTTGGGCATTTCGACAAACCCAAACCCACGGGAACGGCCTGAAAACTTATCCATGATAATTTTAACGTTTTCAACTTGACCTACTTCCTCAAACAACGAACGCAACTCATCTTCAGTAGCAGAAAAGGGAATATTTCCCACGAACAACTTCATTCAACACCTCAAGGACAAATTTTCGCTGCATACGCAACGATAAACCGATATTAGTCTATCCCCCGGCAAATGTAAATTGTGAATTGCCTAAGGGATGGATCGTATTGTACTATCCTCAAACACTCACTCGAGTGCCGACGTAGCTCAGCTGGTAGAGCAACTGACTTGTAATCAGTAGGTCGTTGGTTCAATTCCGACCGTCGGCTCCAGTGAATTAATGTGTGCCGAGATAGCTCAGTCGGTAGAGCAGAGGACTGAAAATCCTCGTGTCGGTGGTTCGATTCCGCCTCTCGGCACCACCTCTTTCCCCTTTTCTTCTATACCAATTGGGTAGGACTGTTAGGCTCTTTGTTTGCGTTGTGAACAGGTATTGGCTCGCCAATGTGTGGTGATCATGTCTCAATGAGGGTGACGCACTGGACACGTGACGTTAAGCATCGACTGGTCAGCCTGTGTAACGGCTAGGATGAGTGGTGAGTGGAGGATGCACTGAATGATGATGTGGAGACAGTGTTGTGTTGTCAATTGGGTCTTTAAAAGTGAAATGGGTTGGTGTTGGGTTTGAGTCGGTTGTTTAGATGCCATGAGATACATGATGACCCATTGTGATGGGGTAAGATTGGGTAGGCATGGGATGTTTTGGGTTGGTTTTTTTGGGTGGGCATGGGTCAATATGCTATGTGCCCAGCCCACGACATGGGGAGTGGCATTGGCCGATCGGAATATACCGTTTGGGCTATTGGAACCTTCCGGGTCGGTATTGGTGACCAGTAACTCGGCAACAGTAAAAGGCTATCATCGTTTCGGTCGCCCCGTGGCGGTTAATGGGGTGCGGGTGACACCCCGGGTTGATGGGCGTTTTACACAGATGGTGCCGTTGTCAATGGGGTCCAATGTGATTTACGTGGCGACCACGGTCCCTACCCAACGTGATCCGGTGGTCTTGACCCGCTGGGTCTACCGGTTGCCTCCCAATGGATTGCCTTCTTATTTGTTGGCAAGGGCGGGTATCGCAACCCCTGACGTGACAGTGGTCACACGGATAGAATGGGCAAAATTGCTGTGGTTACTGGTCCCCCGATCGTCGGGTGTGAAAGAGCCGGTGACACGCTGGCGTGATATCCCCGATTCGATGAGCGAA
>RGUG01000060.1 GCA_010027915.1 bacterium
TTTTGTACCGCATTCGAGTGGGTCCTACAATGGCCAATGTTCCCAAATTGGTTTGTGGGTTTCCCAGTGGTGCGACCACCATGCTGCAATCTTTTAACCCTTCCGGTTGGTTTTCAGAGCCGATAATAACAGCCGGCTGTGCTTGGGTGGCCACTTGTTCGAGTACCCCCATCATCAACCGGGTTTCTTCCAAGGTGGCCAGTACTTTATGGGCCAAATCAGGGTCTTTAAATTCGGGTAAACGCACCATATTCGACACCCCTTTCATATTGAGGCTATCGGGTGCGGGAAGGCTGTTTTTTAAGCGTTGTAACTCTAAAACCAACGTGCGTACAATGGCGTGATGGGTTGGAAATTGCTGCCACAATTCGCTTAATTGTTGGGGGTCGATGTCGGACATGGATACCCCTTTAAGTTTGCGGGTTAATAATTGCGACATGGCGTTTAAATCTTCTTGTGAGACCTGTTGGTCGGTGGGGACAATAAATTCATTGTTTGACCCAATAGAATTCATGACCACCACCAGGATGCGGTCAATATCTAGCAGCACCAAATGGGCCACTTCTAGGGTAGCATGATGGATGGTGGGTGGAATCACAATGGCCGTGTAGTCAAACAATGTCACCACCAATTGGGTCACCTCTTTTAAAAGCCCTGCGACCGACTGACGGATCTGCGGCATGTGGCTGGGGATATCGGACAATGAGGTGATAGGGGTAAATGAAATGGGAAGGCCCCCGGTGGATAGCGTACTAGGGGTATCCGCTGATTGACCCATGAGTTGGTCCACATACAACCGATACCCTTTATCGGTGGGAACCCGTCCTGATGACTGATGACGATGGGATAAATAACCGTCTGATTCTAATTCACTTAATTCATTTCGAATGGTGGCGGGGCTGGCATCCACTCCCCCTTGGTCGTTTCAATAAACGATTCGATGGTTTTGGTTAATACCTCGTGTTTTCGTTGGCTTAAGGGTGTGACTTTCTTTTTACTCATATGATCCCCAGGCAAGTGATTTGGCACTCCATACAGCTGAGTGCCAAATATACTGTGGTAGGGGAGGGATGTCAATGTGTGAAGGATACTAAATGTAAAACATGTCACTGCCCGCCAATTGGGTTTTTCGGTCACTTAATGATTGAAGGGTTTCATTGTATAAAATGCGGGTGGTTTCATGGTGGACATCGGCCATGAGGGATCGAATGGCACAAGGCAATTGTCCGCTGCATTCATCGCAAATCCGACCACTATCCAAGCAGACCACGGGGGCCGTGGATCCCGACAGGGCCTTGATAATATCCAGGATGCGAATTTGATTGGGGGACCGTTTTAAAATATACCCCCCGCCTTGCCCTTTTTTGCTGTCTAAGACATTGCTTTTTTTTAATTCTAACAAAATTAATTCCAAAAACTTTTTGGGGATTTGGGCCATTGAGGCAATATCGGCAATCACCATCGGGGTGTGGGGTGATTGGGCTAAAATACCCAATGCCATCAGGGCATATTTGGCTTTTTTGGTCATCATGTGCGGGTGGCCCACTCGCTGACGGGGGCACAGGCACACACCAGATTGCGATCCCCAAATGCCCCATCCACACGGGCCACTGTGGGCCAATATTTCTGGGGACTTCGAGGGGTTGGCAAAGCGGCCAATTGACGGGAATAGGGATGGTGCCAGGTATCGGCCGTGCATTCAATCAGGGGATGGGGGGCATTTTTTAAGGGGTTATCGGTTTGGCTCCATTCACCCGTTTCAATCCGTCTGATTTCATCTCGAATACTTAATAACGCATCACAAAACCGATCCAATTCGGCTTTTGATTCACTTTCGGTGGGTTCAATCATCAAGGTTCCGGGGACGGGAAATGAAACGGTGGGGGCATGAAACCCATAATCCATTAACCGCTTGGCAATGTCATCCACGTCGATACCGGCGGTTTTTTTGAAGGGGGCCATGTTTAAGATGAACTCATGGGCGACCCATCCCCCTTCCCCGGTATATAACACCTCATAGGCATCGGACAACCGGGCTTTCATGTAATTGGCGTTCCACAATGCCATACGGGTGGCCTGGGTTAACCCGTCACTTCCCAAGAGCCGAATATAGGCGTATGACACCAGCAAGATACTGGCCGATCCCCAGGGGGCGGCCGATACCGGGCCCATGTGGGGTGTGGGGCTTCTAAGTGGGTCAGCATCCAGATGAGGATGGCCGGGTAAGTAGGGAACCAAATGAGCACGGACCATAATCGGGCCCATGCCAGGACCTCCCCCCCCATGGGGAATGGCAAAGGTTTTGTGTAAGTTAATGTGGCAAACATCGGCACCCAATGTACCGGGCGATGTGAGGCCCACTTGGGCATTCATATTGGCCCCATCCATATAGACTTGCCCGCCGGCTTCGTGAATAAGGCGACAGCAGTCTTGAATGCTGGGGTCAAATACACCATGGGTTGAAGGATAGGTCACCATTAAGACACTTAAGGTATCCCGATGGATGGCCACTTTCTTTTTTAAGTCGTCAGGGTCGATATCACCCGAGGCATCGCAGGCCACCACCACAATATCCATGCCCGCCATGGCGGCACTGGCCGGGTTGGTGCCATGGGCCGATGCGGGGATAAGGGCCACCCGACGATGCCCTTGTCCAATGGCGTGTTGATAGGCCCGAATCACCATCAGTCCGGCATATTCACCCTGAGATCCCGCATTGGGTTGCAAGGATACCCCATCCAATTCGGTGATACGCATGAGATGCGTCGACAGATCGTCAAATATGGCCTGATACCCTTTGCTATGCGACAACGGGGCGAAGGGATGTAATTGGGCCACGCCGGGCCACGCCAAGGGGATTAAGGTGGCCGCAGGGTTTAGTTTCATGGTGCACGATCCCAATGGAATCATGGCCGTATTGAGGGCCAAATCTGCACTGGCCAATCGGTGCATGTAGCGCATTAATTCGGTTTCAGTGCGATAGATATGAAACACGGGTTGCATCAAAAACGGGGTGTGTCGGCCGGCCGTGATGGGTGTTGGTCCGGTGGTGTTGGGAGAGGGGGCGATGCTGTCTCCTAATACCCGGTAGACAACGGATAAAGCGTCCGGTGTGGTGGTTTCGTCCATGGATAGCCCGATGGTATCGTCTTGGATGCGTCGAATTAAAATCCCTTCTTTTTCGGCCCTTGCCATGATCTCGTTGACACGCTGGGGTGTGGTTTCAAAGGCGACGGTATCAAAAAATTGGGCTGTTTTTAGGGTTAAGCCAACGGACACACCATGGGTTGCCACGGCCATCGCCAGTTCATGGATGCGACGGGCCATGCGGGTCAGGCCATCGGGGCCATGGTACACGCAATAAAAGGTGGCCATCATGGCCAGTAAGGCTTGGGCGGTACAAATGTTCGAGGTGGCTTTTTCACGTCGAATGTGCTGTTCTCGGGTTTGCAAGGCCATGCGATAGGCGGGTTGTCCCAACCGGTCTTTGGAGCACCCGATAATCCGCCCGGGGAGTTGTCTCACCCATTCTTGGGTGGTGGCAAAAAAGGCGGCACTGGGCCCCCCATATCCCAGGGGGATTCCGAGTCGCTGGGCAGATCCCACAGCGATACTGGCCCCCCATTCACCTGGTGCAGGCAAGAGGGTGAGTGCCAACGGGTCCACATACGCCACCACCCGAACACCAGCGTGGATAAAAGCAGCTGCCAGTGGGGATGGGTCAGACCATTCTCCCCATCCATCAGGGGTTTGAATCAGGGCCCCAAAGGCATGGTCCAGCGAGGGTAAGGCCTGGGGGTCGTAGTCTTGCAACTCGATTCCCAAGGGGGCGGCTCGTACAGCCAATACCGCCCGCACATGGGGAAAAAGTCGGGTGGGAATTAAAAACACATGCTGAGAGGTGTTGGAACGGGTGCGATATAACAGGGTCATGGCTTCGGCCGTGGCAGTGGCATCGTCGAGTAACGAGGCGTTGGCGACGGGCAATTGGGTTAATTCTGTGACAATGGTTTGAAAGTGAAACAGGGTTTCAAGGCGACCTTGTGAGATTTCGGCTTGATAGGGGGTGTAGGCGGTATACCAACTAGGGGTTTCAAAACAATGGCGTTGGATCACTGCTGGGGTGTGACAAGGGTAAAACCCCATCCCCAAATAAGACGTGGTCACGCGGTTTTGTTGGGCCCATTCGGCGAGTGTGCGGTGAATCTCGGGTTCAGAGAGTGGGGGAAAGGGAGGGATTGGGGCCCGACGAATGGCATGGGGGACAGCACGTTGAACCAATTGGTCGGGGGTGTCACATCCGATAACGGGTGCCATTTCCTTTATATCATCGGGGGATGGGCCCACATGTCGGTCAATAAACGGGGTGGTAGCTGTAAATGGTGACATGGAAACTCCTCAGGTAGACACTGACAATGTCGTTCGAGTGTACAAAAGGCTGATTTAAAAATCAAACCACATGGGTGTTGAGACGCAGGGTGATGCGGGTGATGTCGCAAGGTGGGCGCCATCGGTCGCGTCGTGGCTAATGTGGCCGATAGTCAGCTTGGGATCGGGTTAATGCTCACTTGTTATGATCCCTACTCAAATGGTGCCCTTGCGTGATATTTTCCCATGATTGACTGTATGTGTGCAGTGTGTGGGCCCTTGGCCCCACGGTCAAGGATACCCCATGCTCCCTGTTTCACAACGCCATGATGGTCCCATTTGCATTGATCGACCCCAAGGGGTGGTGCTGACCCACGCCATGCTACTGGCTTGCTTGGCTGACGCCGGGTATGTTCGGGTGCCCATGGTGACCGAGCCTGGCGAGATGAGTGTCCGGGGTGCCATTGTGGATGTGTTTCCGGTTAACCAATCCCATCCGATTCGGTTTGAATATGATGGCGATCGGTTGGAACGGTTGGGCTCATTTATGGTGGCGACCCAACGGACGTTGTCGGTGGTTCAGACCACCACTATTTTGCCGACTTCCCAACAAAAAGACGTGCTTTACCATCAACTTGATGGGCCTCAATCGGCCATTACCCCCGGGTTTTATCCCGGTTCGTATGTGGTCCATTCTCAATTTGGGGTGGCCCGTTTTGATGGCTTGGTTCGGTTATCGGTGGGCCAGTCTGAGGCCGAATACCTGTGTTTGCAATACAAAGGAGAGGACCGTTGCTATGTGCCACTCGATCAATTGGCATGTGTAACCCCGTATACCAATCCAGGACCTGTGACACTCAATGGGCTTCATGATGGGGAGTGGAATCGAACCAAAAAACGGGTGAAAAAAGCCTTGGAAACCTTGTGTTATGACATGGTATTGATGGCCAAGGCCCGTCAGGATACACCCGGTATTCAATACAACCCTGATACCGCATGGCAAGTTGAATTGGAACAATCCTTTGGGTTTAGCGATACCTTGGATCAACGCCGGGTGACGGCCGAAATCAAGCGGGATATGGAATCGCCTTATCCCATGGATCGTTTGGTCTGTGGGGATGTGGGGTTTGGCAAGACAGAATTGATGGTGAGGGCGGCGTTTAAGGCGTGTGAAAATGGCCAGCAAGTGGCGATTGTGGTGCCCACCACCATTTTGGCCCATCAGCATGGTCGTACGTTGGCGGCCCGTTTTGCTGGGTTTCCCTACCGGTTGGGCGTGTTGTCACGGTTTAAATCCAAGTCTGAGCAACGTGCCCTATTGGCGGACTTGCAGTCGGGGATCTTGCATGTGGTGGTAGGGACCCATCGGTTGCTGCAACAAGACGTGGCGTTTCAGTCATTGGGGTTGGTGGTGATTGACGAAGAACAACGGTTTGGGGTGGCCCACAAAGAGCGACTTAAAGCCTTACGCTTGAATGTGGATGTGTTAAGTTTAAGTGCCACCCCCATTCCCCGCACCTTGTTTATGGCCTTAACGGGGGCCAAATCCTATTCGACCTTGGCCACCCCGCCCACCAGACGATTGCCCGTCAAAACCTTGGTCAAGCCTTATGATGCGTCCTTGATTCAACTGGTCATCCAAACTGAACTGGACCGAGGCGGACAGGTGTATTTTTTGTGCAACCATGTGCAGGGGATTCCCCAACGGGTTCAGGCCCTTCAACGGTTGTTGCCAGCGGCCCGTATAGGGTGGGCCCATGGGCAGATGTCCAAACAGGCCCTTGAAGATACCATGATGGCGTTTTGGGACGGACAATTGGACGTGTTGGTGTGCAGTACCATCATTGAAAATGGGGTGGATGTTCCCAATGCCAACACCATTATTATTGATGATGCCCATCACTTGGGATTGTCTCAATTGCATCAGCTTCGGGGTCGGGTGGGTCGATCCGATCGTCAGGGTGTGGCGTTGTTGTTGATTGCCTCGGATGACGCCATGACCGATGATGCCCGCCGACGCCTGACGGCCATTCGGGAGTATGCGGCCTTGGGGTCTGGGTCAACCTTGGCCATGAAAGACTTGGAAATCAGGGGGGCTGGCACCATGTTAGGAAAACGCCAACATGGCCACATGACGGCGGTGGGGTTTGAATTATATGCCCAACTGTTAGAAGAAGTGGCGGCCCGTTGGCAGGGAAAGCCCCTTCGTCGCCACCCAACATGGCTTGAAACCAGTCGCTTGTCGATGTTGATTCCGGAGGATTATATATCGGACGAACCGCAACGCTTGGCCATGTACCAACGCCTGGCCACGGTGACGCTACCCTATCAGTTGGATGACTTGGTCCAAGAGCTGATCGATCGGTATGGCCCTTTACCGGACGCCATGTCGTTGTTGGTTGCCACCATTCGAATTGAACTGGATCGGTTGTCTGGAGGGCATCGTGATTGGGTGGTTGCATTTGATGGATTGAGCAACGATAATGACGAACGTGACGGTTTCATTGCATATGATGAGGAGTAAACAATGTCAGTAACGGTGTATCATGTGGGTCATTTGTGTGCCTTGATGGTCATGGTATTGTCAATGGGCGGGGTGTTAACGGCAACCCAACGATCCAAACGATTGAGTATGATAATGGGCCTTTCTTCTTTGGTGGTGTTGGTGGCGGGATTTGGCATGTTGCATCGCTTGCATTACGACCTATCGGCCAAATGGGTGATCGGTAAACTATTGATTTGGTTGTGTTTGTCGGTAGGCGTACCGGTGGTAGCCCGTCGGTTTCCCTCTCTGAGAATCCCTGCCTTGGGTGTGGTGGCCGGTTTGTTGATGGTGGCGGTGTGGTTGGCAGTCGTTAAACCCTAACGATGTGGGCAACCCATGCAATGGCAGGGGGGACTGCCCGGGTGTGGGAGCCGTTGGGTGAGCCGTCGGTGGTCATGGTGCTGTCGCATGGCATGACCGAGCATACGGCAGGGTACGACCGATGGGCGACGGCGTGTACCCAGTACGGGTGGGCCGTGGTGGGAATGGACCATCCTGGTCATGGCTTGAATGCGGGGCAGGGATTA
>RGUG01000007.1 GCA_010027915.1 bacterium
CGTTAAATCCGCCCCACGCAAGTCCGCCCCCGTTAAATCCGCCCCACGCAAGTCCGCCTCATTTAAATGAGCCATTGAGATACGGGTTTCGTTCAAAATGGCCCTTCTCAAATCGGCCCCATCCATATATGCGTGGGTCAGATTAGCCCTCGTCAAATTAACCTTTATCAAATGAGCATATGGCAACCGGGCACCCGTCGCATTGACCTCACTCAAATTGGCATGACACATCGTGGCACCACTTAAAATAGCGTCTTGCAAGTTGGCCTGTCCTAACTGAACATCGCTTAAATCTGCGTCCGTTAAATTAGCCCGTCTCAAATTGGCACCATATAAATGGGCTCCCATCAATATACCCTTAACCAAACAAGCACCCACCAACTTGGCATTCGGTAATTGGGCCCCCGTTAAATCGGCCTGTCTTAAATCCGCATGACTTAAGTCAACTGACATTAAAAACTGACGGCGCAATAATGCCCGATTCAAGTTGGTAAACGTCAGTTTGACATTGGTTAAGTTCACATGATCAAACTGAAGACCGGATAAATCCATATGGGAAAAATCCAAGTCACTAAAATCAAGACATGCCACGTTTGCATCATGCTCGGACAGCAAGAGATGCAGTTGAACCATATGTCGAATCATGGAAGCGGGGGTAGTCCCAGAAACATCCGGTACCACAACCGATGGGTACTGCCTCAGCAACTGACAATGTGTCACATACTGCGAATGCAACCGTTGAATACCCATCAGCGACTGCACTGGGCTAAACCTGGCATAAAACTGTTGATACGATAACGGATGTAGTAAATCAATGGCAGCCTCCACCATCGTGGCGATACGGGGTACTGGCGAAGGAATGGAAGGAACGGCAGAGGGGGAAGCAACTTGCAACGCATGAGATGGCAACATATAACGTCCGTCACGTAAACAATCAAAACATCAGTACACTTATACTATTAAAACGCACCCAATTCCGGTGGGACAAACCCAAGGGAACCTCTGTGGTGCCCTGACGTACAGAGGCAATACCCGTTAATATACCATGAAACACAACCAATATCGCACGGTAGCATCACTAAAAAAGATATAAAAAAATAACCCCCTCCTAAAAAACCACATAAGACAACAAAAAAAGCCATTCATTTACCCACTGCGTCATGTTCCCGTCACCATTGATACCATCACCATACAGCAGGACACCTTCACCCACACCAACGAGGATAGAAATAAACCCCTGAATAAGACAGAATGAACCGATACGGTTTCCTGCCTACTAAAAACACGCCCTCATCACCCGAAAAAAACCCTTTCTCATGATCAGAGAGCCTAAAAAAAGGAAGAATTGATTTCACCCATCACACACGATATGAAGGGTAGAGGACATATCCCCCCCTTACAAATCGATTAATTGGTTGGTGCTCACTTGATACACTTGTGCCGTATACTGCAAGGACGGCGATAGCATCAGCTTGGCCAATGTTCGACCTTTTGAATCGGATAGTGTAGAGGTCATCCCACACCCTTCCAGTGCCAGGGTACCCGCCAATGTACGCGACCCACTGGGGGTTTCGAGTGTCAATTGATACGGTAACACCCCTGAAAACAAGCGATTGGGACAGGTCGATGCATCCGAATATGATAGCTCCCCACCGGCTACCGTCATGGTCATGGTCACCCCTTTGATACCATCACCCTTTATGATTTGAATGGTTTGAATCCCATGACGGGTGACGATATCCGTCACCTGATTGATCATCACATGGTCTTCCGTCATGACCCCTGAAACCGACATCAGGGGGGGCAATAGATACGACCATCCGATGGTATAAACAAATTGATCCGCATTGCCCTGCATCATCATGACACGGCGAAGCTGATAAACGCCCGTGGTATTTTCGACCCACTCGGTATTGTTGATCACATCCAACCAGCGACGGGCATCCACATTGGATACCCCCCCAAAGGCCACCTTACCCAAGTCCCGACGATTGGCCGATACCACAAAAGAGGTACCCAACACACTGGCAGAACGCACGGTAACGGGAGAAACCATAAACAAAGAGGTGCTGGCAGAGTAGACCGGATCAGGAATCGCCTGGTACCCCACCAACAAACGAAAAGCGTCGATTTCATCATCAGACAATCCCACAAAGGGAACCGGTGCCGTTGAAGGAAGAACGGTGACCGACTGGGTCGATTCGGTCACCGACGGCTTGGCACACCCCCCTGTTAGCAATGCCACAACCAAAATAAAAAAACCCAATGCGTAACGAATAAAAACCCCTTTTTAAACGAACGATGAACCGTCAATAATCTTATGCCGGTGCCCCAGGCTGACTGGCCTGAACAGACCCCCCATCACTTTTTTTCTTTTTGCGACGACGCTTCCGTTTTCTCGATCCAATGCCATGGGTATCTTCTGAACGCCGTATATCCAATACATTTAAGCGCAACATGTCTTTGGCATGACGCCCACGACCCTTTTTCACCAATTCAATAAAAAAGATAATATCAAACGGTGCAAATGGATTGGTATTGACCAACGTGGAATACTTTTCCCACAGACCAAACCCCACCGAATCCAATCGACGACTTTGCCCCGATTTGCGATTTAATCCTTCGGAGACTGTAAATTCCACATGAGGCGTCCGAGCCTCTTGGTACTTGTTTCCAAACGCACGACCCCGACTTAATGAACACCCTTTCAAGTAAAAAATGGGGTATTCAAAGGCTTGACCATACGGAACCAAGGTATCAATCTTTTTCACAATCTCAAAATTGATTTGATTAAACTGAATCGTATCCAAAATTTCGTATGAATACTCAAATTGCTCCATCGGTAACTGGGCCATTTCAGCCCGAACCAAGGACAAAAAGAGGGGGACGTTTTTGCGGTGCAATGTAAACCCGCATGCCTGAGCATGCCCCCCAAAGGCATTGATAATACGCTTACCAAACTGGGTATCCACCTCGGTTTGAAACAACTGCACCCCATGGGATTGCTCAAACTGCTCTCCTACCCGATCAATAATGGCATACATGTTAATGGTAGGAATACTACGAACCGAGCCACGAATATAATCCGACCCATCATACTCGGTCAGAATCATCGCCGGACGCAAAAAACGATCCTTTAATCGGTCGGTGTCAATACCAATAACACCCGGATTCCAATTTCGACCGTGAATAATAATAATGCGATCCACCGAGGGATCCACTTGGGTTTGGATCAGGTCATCAATTTCATCTTCGATTTTACTGGTGATAAACTTGCGTTTTTCGTTGACTTCATCTACCACCGCCGCTTCACCCAGGGCATCCACCGTCGACCCAGATCGACCTTTTTTATCCATCTCAAGCACTGCAACAAACTGCTCCATGACCTTTTGTGCTTTTTCAGCGTTGTGCCGCCCCGTCCCCAATAACAGTAAATCCAACACAATCCGAGAATCGGGAATACCTTCATCGCGATCCCCAATGCGTCCCGGCGCATTCAAACGCGGGACGATCGTGCGACCAATTTCACGGCTTTTAAGTTCGGTATAATTGCTTCTGGATACCTCTTTGAGGGCTTTTATTCCTTCCATTTCGGTTTGATTTAATGCCCGAACCCCTTCACGAACCAAAATGCGATTCATGGGATTTAAAAAGGACATGCGATCCGAAATGGTACCCAAGGCCACCAATGCCAATAAATAATCCATAAAATCAGCTGGAATCTCACGGCCCAATGCTTGATATACTGCCAATACCAACTTAAACGATACCCCCGCACCCGATAACCCCTTGGCAAAGGTCACCTCCGGTCGACGATGGGGATTAACCAGTGCATGACAGTTGGGCAGGTTTTTGCCCAATACGTGGTGGTCACAGATAATGACGTCCAACCCTTGGGAATTGGCATAATCGACGGATTCCACGTCTTTTGATCCACAATCCGAGGTGATAATCAGACGACAACCCAACCGAACACTGTCATCCACAATACGAGGTTGAAGACCATGTCCTTCTTTGGATCGGGTTGGAAACTCATAAAAGGCCTCCCCGCCCATCTCCCGAATGGCGGAGACTAAAATGGTGGCACCGGATATGCCATCGGCATCGGGATCCCCATTGACCATGATTTTTTGCTTGTCTTTTAAGGCCGTTACGATGCGACTAACCGCATTGGATAAGTCCAAATCAGACGTAATATCCGAAAAATGGGTCAATAAATAATCAGGGGGATTGATAAAATCCCACACCTCTTCGTCTTGACCATCGCCAATGTTGCGTACCAATAACAAGCGTGCCAACAGAGGGTCCAGCCCGAATTTTTCGGCATACTCCTGAATGGCGGCATGATCAACTTCTGTCACGTGCCAACGCTCCCGATGCAAACTCTCGGTATTGTATGTTTTATTCATCATGTGTCCTTCCAACCACTACGTTCAAAACGGTAAAAATAAGACCGATGGGTTATATGATGTCCTCTGACAATATAACAACGCCCCACTGATCAAATGAGGAATCGGATCCAACGATAATGACCGATTTTAAACAGATTTAATCTTACTGACAACTTCAAAAAGATTCGGGGAGATGGTCTTGGCCTCTAATAATGACATCAACACGGCCCCCATCCACTCTTTTCGGCGGTTATCTAGTAAAGAAAACGACTGATACGCCGTCGCCAACCGAGCCGCCAACAAGGGATTATGGGGATCCAACAACATCAACTGCTGGGCCACCCACTCATACCCGTCTTGACAATGAAAGGCCATCCAATTGCCCGCCAACGCACCCACAACCGAGCGGCATCGATTGGGATTTAAACGATCAAATAAAGGGTGTGTGACCAATTCTTTGGCACGGTGCAAGCCCGTAGTGGGGGCGGATGACTGAATGGCACACCATTTATTGATGAGCAGTGGCTCATGTTGCCACTGAGCATAAAACCACGCCAGACCCTGATCAAAAGCCGGATGGGTATCCGCCCCAGACAAGGCCGACAAGGCACCCAACTGCAAGGCCATTCGATTGGATTGGGTCAGCTGGGTCATCGCCCATTCGGTGTAACGGGGATCCGTGGCCACCAACCATTCCAACACCCTGTTTTGCAACTGTCGCATCCCCAAGGAGGGAACCGATTGGGACATACAGTCTGCGTACACCGATTCAAGCAATGGCGTCAAATGAGTACCCATCGAACGCACCAAAGCCAATCGAGACGCCGCCACCTCATGCAATGGAAACCCATTGGCCGAGCGCATCAACCGACTCAGTGGCGGGGGGGTCAATAAAAGTGAGATGAAGGCCGGATCCTCCATGGCCTCTAACCACCCCCGGTAGGCCATCATCACGGACAGGGGCCAGGTTGAATCCCCATTGAGCATATGATGCTGGGTAACAAACTGGGTATGCCAATACCGACTGACGGGGTCAGGTTCATGTTGCATCATCCACACCCTATCGTCATAGGTATACGGGTAGTCCCATGTCACAGGGGCCGACAAGCCCCGAAAAAAAGACGGACAATGACCCCCAGGGGCATGACATCGAAGCGTGCATGACTGATCAGATAACACCACCAATGGGGATGCGGTGGCAGGCTCACCCGGTACATACACCCTTACCGGGACCCCATCTGGGCCTAACATGGCCATCTGAATGGGAATAACAAAAGGTAATTTGAGTGAAGATTCAGGGGTGTTGCGACAGGACTGACGAAACTCAAACACCCACTCATCTCCCTGTCGATCCAATAGGGTGATATCCACATGGGGTGTCCCCGCTTGGTGATACCAGGTACGAAAAGCCGACAAGTTGATCTTACCCCCATCTTCAATTGCCCGGATAAAATGATCAGTGGTCACGGCTTGACCCTGGTGTCGTGTAAAATAGGTTTGAATCGCCGATAAAAACCCGTCACCCGACCCCATCGATTCGGCATGATTGGCCAATAAGGCCATCATCCGAATGACTTCCGCCCCTTTTTCATACACCGTAGCGGTATAAAAATTATTGATCTCAAGATAGGTCTCAGGCTGTATGGGATGGGCCATGGGGCCCGCATCTTCTTCAAATTGACGGTCCATCAATTGCACGACATCCAAGACCCGTTGCACAGCCGGGGAGTTCATATCGCCCGAAAAACACTGATCCCGGTATACCGTTAAGCCTTCTTTTAGGGTCAACTGAAACCAATCCCGACAGGTAATCCGATTCCCCGTCCAATGATGAAAATATTCATGGGCCACCACCCGTTCCACATTGAGGTAATCCCCGTCGGTGGCGGTCGCCGTGTCATAATGAACATAGGCGGCATTAAAAATATTAAGACCGGTGTTTTCCATCGCCCCCATATTAAAGGTGTGGGTTGCCACGATCATAAAGCGATCCAAGTCGTACTCGCGTTGGTATACGGTTTCGTCCCATTTCATGGCACGTTTGAGTGAGTTCATGGCATGCCAACAGCGATTGGCCGTTCCAGGATCGGAATAAATTTCAAGTTGAATCGATCGTCCGGATTGGGTATGAAACACATCCTCAATGCGATCAAACGAACCGGCGACCATGGCCACCAAATACGATGGTTTGGGAAACGGATCTTCCCATGTCGCAAAATGCCGACCTGGGTCCCATTCTCCTTTGGCCACCAAATGACCATTGGCCAATAAAGTCGGAATAGAATGGGGGGCAACCAACGTGATCGTGTAACGGGTTAACTGATCCGGTCGGTCCGTAAAATAGGTGATACGCCGCAATCCTTCGGGCTCATTTTGCGTACAAAATACACCATCGACCCAGTAGAGCCCCTCCAAGGCGGTATTACCCTTGGGATGACAATGGGTCACCAACTGAATCTCTGTGGGTCGCTTTATCGGCGGAAGGGTCAAGGTAGTATCCGTTAACGTAGGGACCACTTCACGGCCATCCACACGACAGGATACCCATTCCAAACCCTGGCCTTGCAACACCAAGGGATGACCGGATCGTCCATCCGGATTGGGCATCACCGTCATCGTGGCCGTCACACGGGTCTTAATAGGATCCAGTTCCACCACCCATTCCGTAGTGGGGATAATATAATCAAGGGGACACCAATCATGGCGATTCACAGGCAGGCCGGTCATATAGCTCCAAAAAAAGGTGGGATAACATTATATTCCATCAAAGCCAGCCAAAAAACAAGAGGGGGGGAGGTAACCGCCCATCCCCATCAAACCGTGTGCCAAGGGCCATCATCAACCCATTATTTCGATTTGTTTTGAAGGTCTTTGGCCAACTTTCCCAATCGCCAATACACCAAAGCAAAAAAAACCGCATGCATCACCAAAAACCCCACGCCGGCTACCATCACCCACATCATGCGTGATGCCCCACTTGGGTTGCCCATAACCGGGCATAAAGTCCGCCTTGACGCAATAACGCAGCGTGCGATCCATCTTCTGCCACCATGCCTTGGTTCAACACCACAATCCGATCTGCGTGTCGAATGGTGGACAAGCGATGGGCAATCACAATGGCCGTTTTACCCTGGGTCACCGTAGCAAATTGCCGTTGAATGGCTTCTTCGGTTTCGGTATCAACGCTACTGGTAGCCTCATCAAAAACCAAAACAGGGGCATTTTTTAAGACGGCCCTTGCAATACTCAGTCGCTGGCGTTGCCCCCCAGACAACCGAATACCCCGTTCACCTACAATGGTGTGATACCCCTGTTCAAACTGGGTCACCACATCATGAAACGCCGCACAGCGTGCCGCCGATTCGACTTGTTCCGGTGTGGCGTGTGGAAACCCATAGGCAATGTTGTCGTATATGGTGCCATGAAACAAATACACCTCTTGGCTAACCAACGCAATCGAGTGCCGCAGCGATCGAATGGCCCACTGATCAATCGGTACCCCATCCAACAAAATGGTGCCCTGTTGGGGATCATAAAACCGCAACAACAATTTAACCAACGTTGATTTCCCACAACCCGTTGCCCCGGCAATCCCCACCACTGAACCCGGCTTAATATCCAACGAAAACCCCTGCAACACCGGAATACCGATGGCGGTGGGATACGAAAAAGATACACCCTGAAACACCAAGTGGCCCATCACCTGAGATGGCCGATGGGGAGTGGTCACTTCCGTCACGGCCGATGGTACCAGCACCCGGTCAATACGCGTGGCGGAAGCATTGCTTCGTTCCAGTTCATCAAAGGTGGCACCCAAACGGGTCACTGGCCACAACAAACGCTCGGTTAACATGGCAAACAAGACCAATTCGCCCAAACTTAAAACCCCCTTGCCCGTTAACACCCAATAACTACCAATCAATAATACGCCCGCAAATCCCAACACGACCGCCATTCGAATCACTGGGACATACAATGCCATCATCGAAATCACCGACCGATTGGCGACCATCACCGCCTTGGATGCCTCAGTGGCACGGGCATGTTCCATGGGTTCAGCAGTAAAACTTTTGACCACCACCATCCCCGAAATCCAATTTTCTAATCGGGCATTGAGGGCCCCCATCCGGTCCCGGACAGCCAAAAACCGAGGGGCCATTTGTCGCTGATACCACAAACTACCCATCACAATGACGGGAATAGGGAAAAACGCCACCAACGCCAACTGCCATGAAATAGATAGCATAATCATGACCGACACCACCAACAACACCCCCAACTGAATCCATTCATTGAGCCCATTGGTAATAAACCGCTCCAATTGGGCCACATCATCGGTCACAGTGGCCAAGGTATCACCCAGACGATGGGTATCAAAAAAGGCCATTTCACGTTGTTGCATGTGCCCCAACACGTGCATGCGAATGCGATGGACCAGTCGTTGGGCCAACGTCGCAAATGACCAGTGGTAGCCCCACTGAAACACACTTTCGAGACCAAAAATGAACACTGCCAACCCCGACAACACCATAGCGGATGCCAGTGGTGACAAGACACCCACACTTGCCGTTAACACCCACGGGGGATTGCCCGACACCGAATCAATAATCCATCCGGTTAATACAGGCGGCATCATATCAAAGACTTTGTTCAGCACACTTGAACCCACCCCCATCATCATCCACACACGATCAGATGGCACCCAAAAAGCACGTAAAAACCGGTTGATCATGTGGATTGGGGTACGGCCAACCACTCTAAATCGGCAGGAGTCAAGCGGGTGGCCACGTGGGCCGTGTATGGTTGGACCATGGTATGGGAACCCAACAGGGTAGCGGCATCATGCCATTGATAAGGGCGATCATCACCCCATAACCGAGACAACGCCATGGTGATGGTCGGCATAATGGGTTGCAAGGCCAACACCACCAACCGCAACCCATTAAGACCCACACTGCATACTTCCAAGGCTGCATCAGGTTCGGTTTTAAGTAATGCCCACGGTGCTGCATGGTCAATATATTCATTGATCATATCGGCCATTTGCATCATAAGCCGGGTGGCTTTGAGGGTATCGGTTTGTTGATAATGCGTGGCGATATCTTCCAGGTAAGGAAACAATCGATCGAGCAGTGGATGAGAAGGGGTGTCACATAACGCCCCCCCACTGATTTTAATGACCAACCCAATTAAACGACTGGCAATGTTGACCACTTTATTGACCACCTCCGCATTCACTTTGGCCATAAAATCAGCGGGATTAAAATCAATGTCATCCACCGAAGGGGTTAACTTTGAGGCCAGGTAATACCGCAAATAATCAGGTGGATGGTGCTGGGCAAACGATTCGGCGGTAATAAACGACCCGCGGCTTTTGGACATTTTGTGACCATTGATCGTTAAAAAACCATGAACGTGCACCCGATGGGGCAATTGAAACCCCGCCACTTGTAACATCGCAGGCCAAAACAAGGTGTGGAAATATAAAATATCTTTGCCAATAAAGTGATGAATCTGTACCGCCGGATCGGTCCACCAATCCAACCCGGATTGGCCTTTTTGTTCGGCCCATTCTTGGGTAGCGGCAATATACCCAATGGGGGCATCCATCCACACATAAAAATATTTGGTGGGATGGCCTGGGATTTCAAATCCAAAATAGGGGGCATCCCGACTGATATCCCAAGGTTTTAACCCCACTTCGAACCATTCTGCTAATTTATTGGCCACAGCTGGCGGCACATGCTCCGGAACCCAGGTTTCCAACAGGGGCTGAAACGCCTGAAGATTGAACAAAAGGTGATCGGAGTCACGCCAAATCGGCGATGCCCCACAAAGGGTACACACGGGGTGTGACAACTCCATGGGTGAATACGTCGCCCCACATTGCTCACACGAATCCCCATACTGGTCAGGAACACCGCAACGAGGGCAATGACCTTTGACCATGCGGTCAGGCAAAAACATGGCGTCATGATCACAATACAATTGTCGGACAGAAGTAGAGGAAATGACCCCCTGTTGTTGTGCCGCCGCATAAATGTGATGAACCATGCGATGATTGGCCACCGAATCAGTAGAGCCATACCAATCAAATTGAATATTAAACGACGCAAAATCCCGCATGTGGTCTTGACGAACCGATGCAACCAATTCTTGGGGGGGTATGCCTTTGGTACGGGCCGCCAGCATAATGGGTGTGCCATGGGTATCATCCGCACACACATACACACACTCGTGACCCATCATTTTTTGAAACCGAACAAACACATCGGTTTGAATCACCTCAACCAAATGACCCAAGTGAATGGGACCATTGGCATAAGGCAAGGCACTGGTCACCAATAATTTCATTGAAAAGAGTGTAATCGGTTGCGTCATGAAACGCAACCGTGCGTACCCACCCCCAAATGTCCCGCACAACGCCAGTATCCTTCCTGAAGGATCCATTGTCTCCGCCCTTCAGTTGGTGCAAAATGGATCAGTAAGTGCCGACCTTCCACTATGGGGTGGAGGTGGGGGTAACCATTTTTTTAGATTCTAACTGTTTTTGAGATTCTAACTGATTGATGAAAGATTCCAAGGCGGCGTTGGACTTATCGAGGGAAAACGCCGTTTTCCAATTTTCTAACGCCTTATCCAGTTGATTGAGCTTAAAATAAATCGAGCCCAATCGACTGTATGATCCTGCGGTAGGAAAAATAGTGAGCAGGTATTCCATTTCAGACCGAGCCAATTCATAGTTGCCCGCATAAAAATAGTCGTTGGCTTGGGTTAGGCGTCTCAATGCATCATCCAACCCATATTCAACCGGGGTATTCGATGCCATGGGCGGTCGAGACGCCCCCGATGACACGATTAAACCCGTCACAGTGGGCACTTTAGGTTCGGTACGCCAAGGATCAGACAAGGAGACCCCCAGCATCAATTTGGGCACCATGCGATCAGTGGGGCTTTCTCCTACGGGGGTCACATACCCTTGGACCACCATAGACGGCGTAAGCCGATGTCGGTACCCTACTATGACCGACACCCCATCCCATTCTACACTAACATTGCCCTCACCCAAATCCAAATCAATGGCCGCTAACGCCAATAATCGGTGTTTGGCTTCATCATGACCGATGGCCATATGCAATCGACTAAATTGGTCAAATTCGCCGGAATACCCCAAAAAATAAGATGAAAAAGGAATCGAAATGGGGGCATAATGGGTCAGGTGATACCCCAGTCCAAACCAGTGTGTCACCCATGGAGACGAGAATTGCATCACACGTGAATAAAACCCAACATTGGTTTGGTCATTCATGATATGTGCCGTGATGGTATTGGTAGGACCCAGCGATACCCAATAATTGAGTTGAGCTGCCGTGGACCCTTTGTCCTGTTGGTCACCCATCACCAACAAATAACGGCATTCGGTTTGTTCATTTGACCGCACCATCGATGGAACACGCAACAATTGGGTGGCCTGCAACACCGTCGTGGCAGCACCCATTCCAATCCAAGCGGCCAAACTCAGGGCACCTGTTACCACGCCCCATCGTCGAATCGATGCCTGCCGACACAACGTCACCAGCATACCAACCTCCCAACACCCAATCCATATTGTATAGTAGGAAGCATTCCCAATCGGAGGCCATCATCAAACAGGTAAAAAAAGCAACGGATACCACCCCACGACATCACGTAATTTGGATAGTCAATCACCCCGACATATTGCCAACCCATCTATGGTAAGACGGAAGGTTTTAAAACCGACTGTTTGGTGTAATAATAACCGGCCATTTCATCGCTATTAAAAGGACGTGTCATGAGCAGAAAATACTTGCCCACACTCGGTGAGCTAATTGATCGATTATCCATCGTACAACTGAAAGAAGTGTTTATACCCGAACACAAAGAAACGTACGCCCAAGAAATCGCCGATATTCAACATGACATTAATGTCATTTTAAGCTCTCACTCTCAACCCATTACAGCGGAAGTGATCCGGGCCATTGTGGTTGTATCGCAAATGAACCTCCATATTTGGCACAATGAAGCCAATTACCGAAAAGGGCTCAAAGAAAACAATCAATTGGAGCTGACCCACGGATTAAATGGCATTCGAAACACCGCCAAAAACAAAATCCAAGAAATTGTAGGGGGCAGAAAAGATTATAAAATTGATTGCTTGGCCGCTGAGTTTAAAGATTGGACTGTGAGCTGGTAAGATGTCAATTTTAGTAATTGGAGAATCCTGCCACGACTGGTACGTGTACGGGAGCGTCAAGCGATTGGCCCCCGAAGCCCCCGTACCCGTTTTACAACCTTCGCTGGAGCGTTCCATGGGGGGAATGGCCATGAATGTGTACAAGAATTTAATGTCATTGGGATCCCGCTGCGATATTCTTACCAATCCCAATTGGGAGGGTATTATCAAACGACGATACATCGATGAAAGAACCAATCAGATGTTTTTAAGGGTCGACATTGGCGATCAGGGGTATGGCCATATCGACTGGTCTAATATCCACTGGGATGACTATCAACTGATTGTGATTTCGGATTACGACAAAGGGTACTTAAGCGCAGAAGACATTGGAACCATTTGTCAGGCCCACCCCAAGGTCATGTTGGATACCAAAAAAATATTGGGACCGTGGGCCTTGCAAAGCCTATACATCAAAATCAATCACCTTGAATATGCGGCCACCCGCCACAGCATCACCCAAGCATTAGAACACAAACTGATCATCACCTTGGGCTCAGAGGGATGTGAACACCTAGGCATCCGTTACCCTGTTCCAACTGTAGATGTCAAAGACACCTGTGGGGCGGGCGATACGTTTATTGCCGCCATGGCCCATTGGTATAACAAAGGAAATGCCATCGAATCATGTATCTCATTTGCCAATGAGTGTGCCACGCAAGTCATTCAAAAACGAGGTACCAGCGTGGTATCACGGGCATCGTGAGGGTGACCAGGGCATTCATTACAGGGGTCACGGGCATGGTGGGTTCCCATCTAGTCGATTACCTATTGGCCCATACTGATTGGCAGTTGTTCGGGTTTTGTCGGTGGAATGAGTCAATGGATAATCTCGAGCACCTCATGCCACTCTTAAACGAAGGCTCACGATTACAATTGTTGTATGGGGATTTGAATGATTATTCATCGGTGGCAACCAGTATCGAGACCGCAGCCCCTGATTATGTGTTTCATTTGGCGGCACAATCGTATCCCCAAACCAGTTTTATCGCCCCACTCGAAACATTGCAAACCAATATCATCGGCACCGCCATTTTGCTAGAATGTGTGCGTCATTCTGCCTATCGTAACGCCGTGATTCATATTTGTTCATCCAGCGAAGTATTTGGGAGGGTTAGCCAAGATCAGTTGCCCATTGATGAAACGTGTACGTTTCATCCGGCGTCTCCGTATGCCATTTCGAAAGTGGGCACCGATTTATTGGGTCGGTATTATGCCGAAGGGTACGGCATGACCACCCTTACCACCCGCATGTTTACCCATACGGGGCCCCGGCGTGGGGATGTGTTTGCCGAATCCAGTTTTGCCAAACAAATTGCATTAATTGAAAAGGGGCAACAAGAACCCATCTTGTATGTGGGCAATTTGCAATCCCTTCGCACGTATGCCGATGTTCGTGATGCGGTCAGGGCCTATTATTTATTGGTCACCCACAATCCCATTGCAGGTGCCTATTACAACATTGGGGGTAACCACACTTGCACGGTAGGTGAGATGCTGGATTATTTACTGTCCCAATCAACCATGGGAGAGACGATTCGGGTGGTCACCGACCCCAATCGGTTACGACCCATCGATGCTGACTTACAAGTACCAGACACCCACTTGTTTCAATCGCATACGGGGTGGCGTCCCTGTATTACATTTGAAGACACCATGACTGATTTGTTGTCATATTGGCGAGATCGGGTCAATACGGGCCGATGTTTTTTGAGGAGGTAAAGGGATGCGCACACTTATCACCGGCGGTACCGGATTAATCGGCCGACAGTTCAGCAACGGCATCAAAATAGGACGTAAGGACTACGATTTATTGGATGAATCACAAGTGATCCAAATGTATGAAACAATTCAACCCACCCATGTTATTCATACGGCGGCACGGGTGGGTGGTATCAAAGCCAACATGGATCATTTGGCCGATTTTTATTATGAAAACATCAAAAGCAACAGTTTGGTCATCCATTATGCCCATGTTTACGGGGTCAAAAAATTGATTGCCTTTTCATCCACCTGTGTGTTTCCTCAAACCCCCTACCCTAGTAATTATGCGTATGCCTATGCCAAACGGATGGTGGACATTCAAATACAAGCGTATCACCATCAATACCATTGCCCTTATTTTTCGGTGATTCCGGCATCGGTCTACGGGCCGCATGATAATTTTCATCTAGAGGATGCCCATGTGATTCCGGCCTTGATCCACAAGGTGCATGTGGCACAACAAAAAAACGAGGCCTTAACCGTATGGGGAAGTGGAAAAGCCGAACGAGAATTTGTGTTTTCAAAAGACGTGGCCCATATTTGTGAATTGTTGATCGAAAAACACAATGGACCAGACCCCGTCATTATCTCCCAAGGGGTGGGAGGGGATGTCAGCATTGAAGAATTGGTGGTCACGATTTGTGAGCTGTATGGGTTTAAAAACAAAATCATATTTGACAGCAGCCAACCAGAAGGGCAACTTAAAAAACCATCTTCCAACGAGCGGTTGTTATCGATCATTGGGCCTTATTCATTTATCCCTTTAAGGGAAGGGTTATCCGAGACAATCGAATGGTTCAAACGCAGCTACCCCAACGTCAGGAAATAATCAGAAACCCAACACCCAATGGGACGAAAATCAAAGGGACAACGACTATTAGATCAATCCATTCAAGCCGCAACGGCGGCCATTGAACGGTAGAACAAGCCCACCTTTTCATATAAAAAAGAGTGTTTTAGTATATGAATGGTTAACGCTTGGGAATTGCTTCTCAAAGCAAAAATTGTCCATGACCACGATCAGAAGATGGATCGCATTTACATCCCAACCAATCGTATAAAAAAGAATGGCCAGCCTTATAAATATAAATTCCAAACAAACCGTTCAGGGACCCCCAAAACCATCTCAATTGGGAAGGCGATGGATGACTGTTCATTGCAAGATGTTTTAAGGGAACAACTCAACACACTCATTGAAATCAGGGACAATGCGATTCATTTTTATAACCCCTCCAAAGAGTTGGATCAAAAGGTACTGGGAGTGTTCACCGCCACACTAAAAAGTGTCATGACCATGGTAACCGAATGGTTTAATCCACCGAAATGGTCAACCCATTTCTTTTTAATCCCTGTGGCGTTTGATCTCCCGTCCGATTTTGATGCCACGCCATTGATCAACAAAAGCAACCCGTCCGAAACCGATAAGCTATTATCGTTTATCGAGCAACAAGAAAAAGACCACCCTCAAAAAGAGGGACACGCCATTTCTTTCAAGGTCGATCTCGGCTTTAAAAAACAACCCCAACCTGGGGTGCCGACAGTCCATATAACAAAAGATAAGGGGGCACCAGTCACCGTCAATGCTGAAGATGAATTTAAAAACAAGTATCCTTGGACACATAACACGAACCTTATCCCCGCATTAAAAAAGAAAGTTGGAGACGCTTTCAAACAAGATAATGTGTTTTGGAGTCGCCTTAAAGAAATCAGAAAAGACGAGCGTTATGCACGTGAAAAGTTTTTAAATTCGATAAACAAGAAGGGCATGTCGCAATGGTTTTATAATCCCAGTATCATCGACGCATTTGCGGTATTCTATCCTAAAAAAAATACGACCCAATGACCACGAACTCACCACCATGAGCCACAAGGCAGCCCAACCGGCTTGAGGCCACCCCCCT
>RGUG01000061.1 GCA_010027915.1 bacterium
TTGGGTGGTCCGTATTAAACTGCCGTTGGCATACAATTGAATGGCCGTTTTAGGGGGGCCAATACCTGATACGGCAATGACGGTTTCTTGTGTGATACTTTCTTTTTTGGGAGATAAAATACGGGGTGTTGATGGTCGGGATGACCCTAAAATGGTGATTGATAAACTATTACTGGGCATGTCATCCATTGAGCCTAGTAGTTGGTTGTAGGCATAATCAAACCGGAGTGCATAGTCATCGTTGTTAAAGCCAGCTACGACATTGTTAAATTGTAAGCCCAGGCCCATGTTCAGTTCGTTGGGGCCAACGCTGCCTCGAAGGCTCACCATCTCTTGAGGAGAAAACTCTGATCCGATGGTAATGCCCCTTGGGCCTGACGTAAAATGGAGGGTCCAGTCATCGTCAAGCAGATTGGCTTGTAGTCCGAACAAGAGTTGAAAAGGCATGGTGGACTGCAACTGGTTGCTACCCCACGTCATGCTACTACCCAGTAGGTTTAAAAATGATAACCCGATCGACAATCGGTTGATGCCATATCCGCTGACCGGGTAATTGGCCACCAATCCCGTGTCCAAACCAAACCCTATTCGAGAGTCAGATTTGATGTATTGACGCAATAGTTTACCCCCCACCCCCACCGAAAACAGTTGGCTGCCAAACAACCCATAAAATGGCGTACCCGCTGACACATGAATCAGGTCAAACCCTGCACCGTAGCTTCCCACCTGAAAAATACGGTTGCTGTCGTAGATGGTTTCGGGAATATTGGACATGCCACTGCTGCCATAAGACAACCCAAAGGTAATGCGCTGGGGCGAATCGGCCGGGCTGAGTGCCCATTGTAAGTCAAAGGGGATGGCGATATGTAATACTTTGTAATCAATGGCAGACCCCAAAAATGCCTGGGTGGTAAACCCAATGGGGGTAAAATCGATTTGACCCAATATGGCGGGATTAATCATCATCGTCGCTGCATCTTTGATGGCGGGGTTGGCACCACCCAAGGCAATAAGTTTGGCACTGATCATTTGAGATTGGGGTGATTCCATGGCCCTGGTTTGAGCCCATGATGGGGTCAATTGGCCCATGAGTGTCAGATACGCTATAACGGACACAACCCATTTTCGTTGCATGTTAATAGACTGCCAACTTTGTGGTGGCCACCGATCGCGTCCCATCGCTCCCTGTTGCAATGACTTTGCACAAATACATCCCTGAGGCCATCACCTCACTGTTGGTGGGGATGATGATTTCTTGATACCCGATGCCAGTAAAGGTATTGTTTGATTCATAGATTTTTCTGCCAAGGTGGTTGTATACGATCAGTTTAACCGTGGCCGGTTGGGTGAGTTGTAGTCCCAGCCGAAGTGGAATATTGCGTCCTTTGACATAAGGGTTGGGGTAAAACAATGGGTTGAGCAATTCCACAACGGCTTTGATTCTGAAACTGAGTGTGAGATCGGGTAATGGGTTGCCCTGGGTATCACTCACTGAAATGACCACGTTGCCGTTTTGATTTCCCACATCGGCAATGTTGATTTCCCCATTTTCTGCGTTGTAAGAAAATTGGGTGCTGGCAAGGCCATAAGAGGGGGCCCCTGTGTTTAATTGCGACGATTTACTCAGTAACAGGCCATTGAGTTTGACTTGAATACTGGCTTCATTGATATTGTTGCCATTGTTGGCCAATCGAATGCGAAGGGCTGACTGTTTTGAAATGGCGTCCCCGTTGGTAAAGGGTGAGGGGGTACCGTTGGTGTCGACTTCGACTTTGCTGATATACCCGGGTAAACTCCAACGATATTGTGCGAGACTGGCAATATTAAAGCGGGGTGTGTTGGGTGAGGCAGCGGTCCATCCTGCTTGTGCGGGGTATCGTGTGAGCATGGCCCGACCGATGGCAGGGGATGCCAAAGGGTAGACGGCAATCGAATCGTCGACGGCATACTCCGCCAGACCATCAATGACGGCGGTACCATCCGATATGCGTTTGGTATGGGTAACCGAAAAAGGAACCCCCACCGATGAAAAAGGGGCCAATGAATAGGGATAAACCACCGCATTGTTGAGTGTGGCAATGGTAAACTCATACGTGATATCACTACCTGAAATGGTGGAGAAATAAATGCGGGGTTCGATTTTGTACAGTGTGACGGGACTGGCTGTTTTGTTGTTGACGGTAATGACCATGTTAAATTGCGTGAGCACTGCTTGATTGGTTTGGGCGATGGCGATCCCATCGATGGACAGGCGGCTACTCTCCACCTGGGTGCTAATCGCAGGGTTGGGATAGGGGGTGTCTTGTCCCCCAAATTTAAAATTGGCCTCACTGTTCATTGAGGCAATTTGTGCCCGAATGGAGGGCAGGGCATTGTTGGCGGGGATGGGGGTCAAGGCCCCGATATCATATAAAATAATCCAATTGTTTTGACCGGTATTAATGGGGATATTGGGAATGGTAACTGTTTGTCGATTGATGGGGTTATCCACGGCCGATAAGAGTACATCCGGGCCATCGACCACATTGTTTTGGTTGTTGTCATTGTATACCCAGATGCGGCTAACACCTTGTTGGGATGGGCTAAAGGTTTCGGATTCATTTTTTAAGGTTAAGGTGCTGTTGAGGTAACGATCGGATGAATCGAGTGACACCTTTAACATGGGGACTTTAATTTGTCCTTGAATGACTTTGCTAGGGCTTAATTTAAGGGCGTCGGTTAAAATAACGTTTAAGGCGCCCTCAATGGTGACCTTGGCTTCGGGGGTGGCCACCACCGGTAACAACCCACTGAGTTTAATGGGTAACACATCGCCATCGATAACGGCTTGACCGCTGATGTTGGCGATGCGACTGATGGCATACGATCCGGAACCAAACGATGTGCTTTGATTGCTCATGATGTGTTCCCCCATGGTGTATACCACATATAATTGGGTGGCATTGCTGTCAAAGTAGCCACTGTTATTGGGATTGCGGGCCGGAATATATAAGACCCCGTTGGTTTGGGATAATAAATTAAAGGTTACCACGGCACTGTCGATTTGATTGAACCCCCCTCCCAGTAAGGTGTCGCTAATTTTGGTATCCAAATTGGTTTCCAAACTTCGACTTTTATTTGAGTCGTGATACACCTCGATTCTTTGAATGTTTTTTGGATCCGTAGGGGCAACCCGAAAGGGTACCGACCCGCCATTTAAAATATTCATGGTGGCAATACCGATTTGAACCTGATGGGCTTCCAATTCTATTTGCATCATGTTAATGACAGAGCGACGCCCATAATGGGCATCGCTGTTAAAAATGGGCTTGGTTTCGATTGGGTTGTATGCCAACCCTCCGATTAAAATGTTGCCAGGTACAATGGGTTGGGGTGAAAACAACCGAAGGGGTGACACCGAATTGTCTCCGATACCGGATAAAAGGGTCACTTGGGGGCTGATGGTGGTGTTGGTGGTGACCACTGTGTTTTCACCAATGTCGAAGGTGACAAAAAAATTAGCGGTGGTGTCTTGTTGGATGACCACTGCATTGCTGTTATCCGTTTTTAGTTCAAATGTGACCGATTGGCTACTGGTCATGTCTGTACTATTTAATTGCGATAACAAGGTATATACCGACTGGTTGGACTCGGCATTGGCTTTGGAGAAGGTGGTGGTACTGTTGTTGTTGGCCCGATATAGCCGGGCCCCTGTAATGCCATTTTTAGACCCCGCTGTGGTGACAACCATGGCACTGCCCACATCCACTGATAGTTTGAATTGATGGGTTTTGACCCCTTCACCGGATGTTTTTAATTGCAACAATAACCCTGGGACATTGGCTTGACCCGGTAATGCAACCAACGGGTTGGTATGGGGGGTAATGAGGGTAGAGGAAAAGCCTGAAATCATGGCGGTATATTCGGTACTAGGGGGTCCTAGTATCGTGGCATTGCTTGTAAAGTCCAGCAAGACGGCTTTACAAGCCTGACCTAAAGGGGCCGAATCTAGAATGTCATATACCAAAAAATAGCCTTGGGTGTTGTTAGATGGGATGATTTCATTTTGAATAGATAGAATCAGGTTGCTGAGGTTGTTGCTATTGGGAATGACGCTGCTTGCCACCAACGGATCGATGGTGTCATCAAACTGTTGTACCAGTCCTTGGCCAATGGCATCACGATAAATCGCCACTCGTGATACACAAGGGCCAAATGAACAGGTCCCGCTGTTGTTGATGGTCATGGTGTTTAAGGTGGCATCCCCGTTGGTGGATCTGAGTTGAAAATAGATCATGGGACGACGAATGCCTTGGGGTAAGTGTGTGGTTTGTCCGATGGCTTGAACGAGTTCTAGTGTGGCCGCCCATGCAAACGCCCCCCAAGACAAAGCCAGAGTCAGCAAACTATACCGAATGATGGTGGTGACCACGCGTACTCCCTTCCCCTTCTTAGTCTGACCCTTTGTGTGGGGTACATTGGATGCATTATAAGTGGGTTGTGACATCTTTCCAATCCCCTAGGGGATTGGCAGTCCCCCTATTCATCTGTAAATCGACAATTGGCAAACACTTCTTGCACGTCATCGTCTTCTTCTAGTTTTTCAAGTAGGGCAACCATGCGTTCCCCATCGGCTTGAGAGAGGGTCACCACGGTTTGAGGGACCATTCCCAAAGAGACGGATAGGGGATGATACCCGGCCGATTCAAACGCCAGTTTGAGGGGCTCAAATGAGGTCAATGGACAGGTGACCTCAATCTCGGATTCTTTTTGTTCGAGCTCATCGGCCCCGGCTGAAATGGCCACTTCCATGAGCTGATCTTCACTGTACTGGGTGGCATCAAATAGGAAGACCCCTTTTTGATCGAATAAATACGAGACGGCTCCTTTGTTGGCCAGACTCCCCCCAAATTTTCCTAAAATGGTGCGTAAATTGGGAACCGTTCGATTGCGATTATCCGTGAGGGTGGCGATTAAAATGGCCACCCCATTGGGTCCGTATGCTTCAAACATCACGTCTTCATAGGCATCATCCCCATTGTTGCCGGCCCCTTTTTCGATGGCACGTTTGATGTTGTCTTGGGGCATGTTGGCATCTTTGGCCTTGATCACGGCCAGTCGTAACCGGGGGTTCATTTCCTGATCGCCCCCACCCAATCGGGCGGCGGTGGTGATTTCACGCACAATTTTGGTAAATATTTTGCCTCGTTGGGCGTCGGTTTTGGCTTTTTTGTGTTTAATGGTGGACCATTTGCTGTGGCCTGACATGGGACCCTCCTAGTCTGATAATTTGAGTACCGATAAAAAGGCTTCTTTGGGGACTTCCACTGACCCGATCATTTTCATTTTTTTCTTGCCTTTTTTTTGTTTTTCGATTAGTTTGCGTTTTCGTGTGATATCCCCCCCATAACATTTGGCAATCACGTTTTTTTTGAGTGCAGAAATACTTTCTCGGGCAATAATTTTGCCCCCGATGGCCCCTTGTAAGGCCACTTCATACAGTTGGCGGGGGATCAACTCTTTTAGTTTTTCGGCCATTTTTCTGGCAATGCCGGCGGCTTTGCTGGCATGGGCAATAAAGGACAAGGCATCCACGGGGTCCCCATTGATTAACATGTCCACCTTGACCAATTTGGCGGGACGGTACCCTTCGAACCAATAATCCATGCTGGCATACCCTTTGGTACGGCTTTTTAATTTGTCAAAAAAACTGGTGATGAGTTCATTGAGGGGGATACTAAACGTGAGCATTTGGCGGTCGGCATCAATCAGTTCGGCTTTTTTATATTCCCCCCGGTGCTCCTGGGCCAATTCAATGACCGTGCCCAAAAAGGTGCTGGGGGTGATAATGGACAACCCCATACAGGGTTCCTCGGTTTGGGCCACCAGTTGAGGGGATAAAAACTCATTGGGGTTTTCAATCTCCATCACATCGCCATTGGTACGGGTGATACGATAGGTGACATTGGGGGCGGTGGCGACCAGTTCGATGCCATACTCTCGCTCGATGCGTTGTTGCACAATTTCCATGTGAAGCAATCCCAAAAACCCACACCGGTATCCGAATCCAAGTGCCTGAGAGCTTTCGGGTACAAATTGCAAGGCCGAATCATTGAGCGTGAGTTTTTCGAGGGCATCACGCAAGGCAGGGTATTCTTCGGTGTCAACAGGATACAGGCCACAAAACACCATGGGTTTGGCTTTTTGATACCCCGGCAAGGGGGATTGGGCGGGTTGCTTGTGATCGGTGACGGTATCCCCAATTTGGGCATCCGATACGGATTTGATGTTGCAGACAATGTAGCCCACCTCGCCGGTCTGGATGCCGTCAGAGGGGGTCATTTTGGGCTTAAAATACCCGATATCCAAAATATCGTACGATGAGCCGGCGGCCATCAGGCTGATTTTTTGGCCTCGTTGTAAGGTGCCTGACATGACGCGAACATAAATAATGACCCCCCGGTAGGGATCAAAATGGGCATCAAAAATCAGGGCTTTTAATTTGTCTTCGGGATCGGGCGTGGGGCAAGGGATATGGGCCACCACAGCTTCAAGGACTTGTTCGATATGGCGTCCGGTTTTGGCACTGCATCGGATGGCATCTTGGGCCGGAATGCCCAACACCCGTTCAATTTCTTCGGCCACACGGTCGGGGTCAGCCGATGGCAAGTCAATTTTGTTGATAACCGGAATAATCTCGAGGTTGTGTTCCAATGCCAAATAAAAATTGGCCAAGGTTTGGGCCTCGATGCCTTGGGTGGCATCCACCAACAACAAGGCCCCTTCGCAGGCGGCCAGTGACCGGGATACTTCATAACTAAAGTCGACGTGACCGGGGGTGTCGATTAAATTAAGGGTATACGGCGTGGGATGACCTTGGGCGTGATACTGCAAGCGAACGGCTTGCATTTTGATGGTGATGCCCCGTTCTCGTTCCAAGTCCATGGAGTCTAATAGCTGGTGCTTCATGTCGCGTTTGCTGACGGTGTGGGTTTGTTCGATTAAGCGATCGGCCAGGGTGGACTTGCCGTGGTCAATGTGGGCGATAATACAAAAATTGCGTATGGTCTCGATCATAATCGTCACTATACAATGACTCGTCATTTCCGAGAATCCATGAGTTGAGAGGGTATTTATTCAGAAAGAGGCCAGAGGAGGCCAGAGGGGTTATGTATGACGATCACGTTTGAGGCCTTAGAAGCACTGGTGATGGAAACCGATGCCATTGCCATTCATTATTTTGCTAAGGGGGTGTCGGTCCAACAAAAAGCGGATGCGTCACCCGTGACACAAGCGGATTGTGAAATTGAATCGGTGATTGACCGATGGCGACAGACCCAT